>JAQUNT010000292.1 GCA_028717525.1 Elusimicrobiota bacterium | reverse complement strand
TTGCCCCCGGCGAAGACCATGACGTGGCCTTCCATGGCGAGCTTGCGCACGAGCTGGGAATCCGGGCCCTCGGGATCGCCCTGGTCGTCGCCCCAGGAGTTGGAGATGACGAGGTTGCCGTCGTTGCCGGCCATGGTCAGGGCCTTGAGGATGTCGTCGAGCGTGGCCCCGCCGTCCGCGGTGAAGACCTTGTAGTGGGTCAGGCTCTTGAGCCACTTCGCGAAGCTGAGGAACTTGCTGGTGACCCAGGAGCCGTGGCCGTTGTCGTCCACGCTGGGCCCGCTGGTCGCGTTGACCATCCGGACGTTCCTGAGGAGAGGGTGATTGGTGTCCGCGCCGGTGTCGATGATGCCCATGGGCGGCTGGGGGATGGCCGCGCCGAGGACCTTCATGATCAAGCGGCCCAGGAAGCCCAGCGCGGGCGCGCCCCAGGCCTTCTGCGCCAGGGCCTGCACGGTGTCGGCCTTGGAGATCTTGAGATCCTCCTCCATGGTCACGGCTCCGCGGCCCACAGGGTCCATGTCCTCGGGCCTGACCGGCACGGGCTCCACGATGTGGCGCCGGGCGTTGTCGTAGACCTTGAAGCCTCGGCCTTCCAGCAGCCGGCGGAACTCGTCGGCGCGGCCGGCCTCGACGCGGATGGTGGCCGCGTTGATGCGCGCGTAGGTGGCGATGGGCGTGGCGTTGTAGGCGGCCATGGTGTCCGCCTCCAGGCCCACCGCGCCCAGCTGCGCCGTGATGCGCTGCTGGGCGAAGGCGTAGAGGCTCACGCCGCCCCGGCTGTTGACGTCGACGTTGGCGAGGTGCTCGTCGCGGGTCAAGGTCCTGGGCGTCTCGCCGAACATGACCACGAGGTCCACGGGGCGGTTGTCGAGGGAGACCGGTGCGGCCTTGGTGTCGGCCGGCGCCGCGGCGGGAGCAAAGAGCTGCAGGCCCGCGCCCAGGCCGGTCACCGGGGACTTGAAGAGCTCGGAGCCGCCGCTGCGGCCGCCGCCGTCCCAGGAGTCGCCGCTGTCGCGGGAGTCCGGGCCCGTGTCGCGGTTGGGGTCGCGGCTGGGGTTGCCCAAGGGGTCGATGCCCGAGCCCGAGCCGTCCGGGTCCGGCGTGTTGTCGCTCGAGCCGCGGTCGTAGTCCGGCATGCCGCGCGAGGCGCGGCTGCCCTTGAAGAGCGGCATGCTGCCGCCGCCGCTATCGCGGTCCCAGGAGTCGCCGCTATCGCGGGAGTCCGGCCCGGTGTCGCGGTTGGGGTCGCGGCTGGGGTTGCCCAGCGGGTCGATTCCCGAGCCCGAGCCGTCCGGGTCCGGCGTGTTGTCGCTCGAGCCGCGGTCATAGTCCGGCATGCCGCGCGAGGCGCGGCTGCCCTTGAAGAGCGGCATGCTGCCGCCGCCGCTATCGCGGTCCCAGGAGTCGCCGCTGTCGCGGGAGTCCGGGCCGGTGTCGCGGTTGGGGTCGCGGCTGGGGTTGCCCAGCGGGTCGATGCCCGAGCCCGAGCCGTCCGGGTCGGAGATATGGTCGTCCGAGCCGCCGTCATAGTCCGGCATGCCGCGCGAGCCCCGGCCGCCCTTCTTGGTAAAGGAAAGGACCATCTTTTGCAGTTGGCCCAAGGCGCTGCGCACGATGCCGGCCTGCGCCTGCACCGGCTCGGCCTGCTGCAGGGCCGGATTCAGGCTCAGGCCCGGGATGACGGCCTCGTGGAGGATGATGGGCGTAGCCGCGGACTTGGGAAGGACGGTCTGCACCGCCACCGGGGAGAGCACCCCCGCCGCAGCCGCCTGCACGGCAGCGGCGTTGATCTGGGGCGACGGGCCGTTCGGAAGGAGGATCCCTACCAGGGAGGCGCCTGGGATCCCGGCTGAAGGCGAAGCCGCCAGCCTGGCCGAACCGGAGAGGGAGGCTCCGGCGGCGCCGACTCCGGCGTTGGCCGGCACGGCCTGGACCTGGGTCTGCACGACGATCGCGGCGGCCTGGTAGCAGTCGAAGCCGGGCATGACGCCGAGCATGCAGGCGCAGATGATGAGGGAAAGGGTGGTCTTCATCTTCTTCATGCATCCATTATAGCGGCCTTCCCGCACGGGACGTGCGGGTCATAGGTCCCAAATGGGCCGAAGCAATCGGCCCAACGGCGCTGGGCCCGGGGGCTCGGCCCGGCCGGGCCCAGAGGAGGCTCGGCCCTGGGCCGATGGGGCAAGCGGGCTAGGCGGCCTTAGTCTGGCCCAGGTCCGGAGGCTTGGGGGCCTCCTCCTTCCTGCGCCACAGCCCGCCCGCCGAGAAGCTTTGCCAGGCCCAGCGCGCCCAGGAGATCAAGGACTGCGCCAGCCACAGGGACCAGGCCAGCATGCCCAGACGGTAGAACCACAGCGGGAAGGTCAGGGCCCAAGGCCGGGGCAATACCGCTGCGGCACGGTCGTTGTACCATCGGAGCATGGACGCGTGGGAGCCGTTGCCCGCGATCTGCAGGTCCGGCTGCCCCAGCAAGCCCTGCTTGATGGCCATGAACAGGGCCGACGCGGCCATGAGGGTCAGCAGGGCCAAAGCGATCTGCGCCAGCTGGAAGTCCCTCCACTTCTGCGGCGCGCGCGCGCCGCGCAGGCCCACCAGCAGGAACCAGCCCGCCACCAAGGCCGAGCCGATGAGGCTGGCCTGGATCATCCCCGCCGAGAGCAGGAACCAGGCTCCCCAGCCCAGAGGCGTCAGTCCGGTCTTGGACAGCCCGAAGCAGACCAAGGCCGACACGGCCAGGAAGCTCCAGAACAGCACCACGGGCCCCATGCCCCGTCCGCCCACCAGCAGGGCCCAGCGCCGCGCCGGCATGGCGATGGAGACGTGGGAGTTGACGCTCGGCGCGCCCAGGTCCACGGCCGGGGCGCGGTAGAAGAAGCGCGCGCCGCCCTCCTGGCGCCAGGCGACCTCGACCGTGTGCGCTCCCGGCTGCACGGGAACGGACAGCCGGTCGCCCTCCAGGCGGATGGGCAGGGCGGCTCCGTCGATGCGCACGGAGAGCAGGTCCGCCTTGGCAGGCAAGGTCAGCGCGTGCTGGCCGCCGCGGCTGCTGCGCAGGACCGCGGTCAGCGTGGCCTCGGTGGCGCGCAGGCCGGGCTTGAGCTCCAGCACGCTCTGGTCGATGGTCAAGGTCTGGCCCATGGCCGCGGCCGGCCGGCTGACGGCCACGGTCACGGACTCTCCCGGCCAGGGGCGGAAGGCGTAGGAGCGTGGCCCGGCGCCGGACTCCTGATGCATGGCCGGCACGCCCTCGACCCGCACATGCCACAGCGGCCCGGGCTCGACGCGCCAGGACTCGGCCCAGAGGGCGTTCTTGGCAGCGCTCAGGGCCAGGACCGGAGCCTCCTTGAGCGCCGAGGACCAGCCCACGGTCATGGCCTGGGCCGGTATGTTGACCTGGGCTTTGCCTTGGAACACGCGCAGGTCCGAAGAGGTCACGGCCTCGCCGGGCAGCAGCGGCACCTCCGCCACCACGGGCGTGCCCGTGGGCGTCAGGCGCGTCACGCGGGTGTCCACGGTCCAGGAGAGGCCCAGGCGCAGAGTGCGCTGGACCATGAGGAAGGGCGGGAAGGTCCCCTGGGCCCGGGCCGACGAGGTCGGGGCCGCGGCCGCGCCGCGCGAGCGCGACAGCTGGAGGTTGGCCTCGGGCCGGCCGTCCTCGCGCACCCCGTGCAAGGACCAGCCCGAGACGGAGGCGTCCACGCGCCGCGGCCGCAGGGGCAAGGAGACCTGCACCGCGTCGCTGTCCGGCAGGGGGCCTTCGAGGGTGAGCTGGTGCGAGCCCGCGGGCAGGGCGGCCCAGAGCTGGCCGTCCTCGCCGCGGCGCACCGCGGCGGCGTTGCCGTCGAGGGAGGCGCGCGCCGGGACCCAGTCCCGGCCGCCGGTGGGGATGGGCACCGCGGTGGCGGCCGCGGCCTGGACTTCGAACTTGAGGCTGAGCCACCTGCCCGTGGCGCTGACCTGCAGGCGCGGGCTCTCCGCGCAGAGCGGGGAGCATTCGGGCTTCTCCAGAAGCCTGTTGCGCAGCTCGTCGAGCAGTTCGCGCGGCGGGAAGGACTGGGCCTGGCCGGGCAACGGCAGAGCGGCCAGGAGCAGCAGGGCCGCGGCCTTCATCCGGGGACGGGGAGCCAGCTCGCGCAGGCGCTTGAGCCAGTCCGCGACCGGGAAGCCCCCCAAAAGCAAAGCCAGGACCGCGATGAGCAGGATGCGTGCGAAGGCCAGGACCAGGTTCTCGGCCGGGGAGAGCAGCCAGAGGCGCATGCGGTGGCCCTGCGGCACGGGCCCGCTCCAGGACAAGGCGGTCGTGCTCCACTGCCAGTACGGGATGCCGGGGCCGGTGGTCACCCGCGCGTTGGGGTCGCGGGCCAGCTGGTTCTGCATCTGCAGCGTCTTCCTGGGATAGGCCCGGTTGTAGCC
>JAQUNT010000291.1 GCA_028717525.1 Elusimicrobiota bacterium | reverse complement strand
GGACCAGGGGGGTCTTGCCCGGGCCGCTGGGCCCGGCCAGGGCCACCACCTCCCCGGCCTTGATGGCGAGGTCGATATGGCGCAGGGCCCAGTTGTCTCGGCCGGGATAGCGGAAGGAGACGTCATCGAAGACCACGCTCTCGCGCAGCCCGGAGAATCGCGCGGCATCGGGCCGCTCCTGGACCGTGGGCTTCTCGCTCAAGATGGAGAAGACGCTGTCCGCCCCGGCCAAGGCCAGTTGGATCTGGGAATTGGTCTGGGAGAGGTTCTTGATGGGCGCGTAGGCCATGAAGAATGAGCCTACGAAGGTGAAGAAATCGCCGACGGTCATGCGGGCCTGGTAGATCTCGTTGCCGGCCTTGTAGACGATGGCGGCCAAGATGAGGCTGCCCAGGAACTCCATGAGCGGGCCCGACAGCGCCGTGGCCCGGAAGTAGCGCATCATCTGCGAAAAGAAGGAGTCGCTCTCGGCCTTGAACTTCGCCGTGGCCTCGGCTTCGTAGTTGAAGGCCTTGACCACGAGCATGCCCTGCAGGCTTTCCTGGAAGCGGTGGTAAATCTCGCCCATGGCTTCCTGGCCTTTGCGGCTGGAGGAGCGCAGTTTCTTGCCCAGCACGGCCAGGACCCCGCCGGCCATGGGGATGGCCAGGATGGCGATGAGCGCGAACTGCCAGTTGATGTAGAACATGACTCCCAGCAGGATGATGACGGTGAGCGCGTCCCGCACCAGGAACAGCGGCACGAACTGAAGTCCCTGCTGGAGGTTGCTGAGGTCGTTGGTCAGGCGCGAGAGCACCTCGCCGCTCTTGGACCTCCAGAAGAAGTCCAATGACAAGGTGTGCAGGTGCGCGAAGAGCTCCTCGCGCATGCGCTGGGTGATGCGTTGGGTGATGTAGTTGATGAGATAGGTCTGGGCGTATACCAGGATGAGCTTGAGGAAGAAGATGGCGGGAATGGCCAGCACCACGGCGATGAGCAGTTTCGGGTCCTTGGAAGCGAAGAGGACGTTGGCGGCGGGCTTGAGGATGCCGACTGTGGCGCCGTTCAGGGCGGCGACGGCCACCATGACCAGGCAGAATTGCAGGAACCTGACCTGGTGCTCGCGGAAGTAGGGTACTAGCCGCTTTAGCGAATCCAAGAGTGGCTATTCTAGCAGAATAGGCGTCCGGCTATCTCGACTGCCGGCGCTCAGGCGATCTTCCGGCACTCCAGGTAGAACCTCTTCTCGCTGGCCTCCCCCATCGAGAACGTCTTGCGGGGCAGGGCGCCGTCGAGGATGACGGTCTTGAAGAGGTCGCTCTTGTCCATGGGCGGCAGGTAGAAGCCGATGGCGCGGCGCTGGGCGGAGAGCGATGCGACCACGTCGCCGCCATGGATGTAGTCGATCTTCGCCTGCTTGTTCTTGGCCAGGTATTGGTCCAGGAAGGACTGCAGGGTGGCGACTTCCAGGGTCAGCTTGGGCCGGCCGACGCTGATGACGCCGAAGGCCTTGCCGGCGGAGAACGGGATGCAATGGCATGCTCCCCGGCACTTCCGGGCCGCCTGGAGGGCCTCCGCGCGGCCCTTCATGGCGCGCACGGAGAAGTCCCCGCCGAAGAAGGCGCCCATCGCCTTGATCAGGGCGTCTGGGTCGGTGTCGAAGACCACGCGGTGGATGGGCTCGAACTCGAGCCCCGGGTCATGGACGTTGACGAGCTCCACGAGCGCGAAGCGCGCCGGATGGCGCATGACGGCATCCTTGTCCTTGGCGCCGGACTTCAGCGTCTCCCAGATGGTTTTGGCCGTGGCGAGGCTGTGGTTGCCGTCGCCCATGGCGTAGAGGAGGACGCCCTTGCCCCGGGCGCCGTACTTCTTGGCGAACCGGCCGCGGTCCGCGAGCCGGAGCAGGGCCTGGTGCGCCCGCGAGAGGGCCGCCGGGTCGTCAACAAGATAGCCCTTCACGTGCCCGGCCCCCAGCATGAGGTCCGTGTCGTAGAGCTTGGCCGGCCGCCGCTTGAAGAGCGGCTCGATCACGGTCCGCTCCGGGTCGTCGATGAGGACCATGATGTGCGGGAGCTCCAACGAGGCGTTCTTCCGGATCCTTACGCGCGGCGGGATGCGCGCCAGGATGGTCCCTTCCGTGGCGCGGATGAGGGTCTGGGAGCCTTTGCGGAAGTCGTACCGCTCCAGGTCCAGCGCCGCCAGCATGCCTTTGCGGGACTTGGCGTGCACGGTCCGGCGGTCCACCAGCACGAGCCCGGGCTTCTGCTCGCGCAGGACGCCCTCGGCCACGTAGCGGCGCATGGTCCTGTTGATCGCGGCGATGCGCCCCGCCAGGCCGGGCGCCTCCAGGAGGATCTCCGGCAGGGTGATGTTCAGGGTGGAGGGCGCCGAGCCCGCGAACTTCCTCACCCTCTGCCAGTACGCGGGCTCGGAGGTGTACTGGTCGCAGGCGACCACGGCCCACTTCTTGAGGTCCACCCCGGGGGCGGGGAGGAGCACGGTCGGGACCTGCAATCCTATGTCGTCGAAGAACGTGGCCATGGGGTCTACCTCTCTGCGCGATGGAAGGACCGGGCCGGACCCGTCCGCCAGGTCCGGCCCGGGGCAGCGGTCATTACAGGTCTTTGCCGTTGACGGCGTGGGTCCTCTTGCCGTTGAGCAGGAAGTCCGCGATCTGCTCGGCGGCCTGCCGCGCCACCGTGATCTGGGCGTCCTTGGTGGAGGCCGCGATGTGCGGCGTGCAGATGACGTTCTCCATGCCGAAGAAGATGTGCTCGGTCGCCGGCTCCTTGACGTAGACGTCGCAGGCCAGCCCCGCGATCTGGCCGCTCTGCAGGGCCTCCTTGACGTCGGCCTCCACCATGATGCCGCCGCGGGCGCAGTTGATGATGCGCACGCCCTTCTTCATCTTGGCGATGGCGGCCTGGTTGAGCATGCCCTTGGTGGCCTCGCACAGGGCCACGTGGTAGGTGATGAAGTCGGACTGGGCGTAGAGCTCGTCGAGTCCGACCATCTGCACGCCCAGCTGCTTGGCCCGCTCCGGGGTCATGACCGGGTCGTAGGCCAGGACCTTCATCTTGAGGCCCGTGGCGCGGTCCGCGACCACGGCGCCGATCTTGCCGCAGCCTATGACGCCGAGGGTCTTGCCGGTGAGCTCCACGCCCTCGAACTTCTTCTTCTCCCACTTGCCCGCGTGGGTGGAGGCGTTGGCCTGGGGGATGTGGCGGGCCAGGGCCATCATCATGGCCACGGCGTGCTCGCCGGTGGACACGGTGTTGCCGTAGGGCGTGTTCATGACGATCACGCGCTTCTGGGTGCAGGCGGGCACGTCGATGTTGTCCACGCCCGAGCCCGCGCGCGCCACGGCCTTGAGCTTCGAAGCGGCCTGGACCAGGTCCGCGGTCAGGGTGGTGGCGGAGCGCACGATGATGGCCTCGTACTCGCCTATGCAGGCCTTGAGCTCCTCGGGCTTCATCCCGGTCTTGACCACGGGCTCCAGGCCCTGGTCCTTGAGGATCGTCTCGCAGATGGGGGCGGCTTTGTCGGCGATCAGGACTTTCATTTCACGGCCTCCTTGGTGTATTCTTTAGAGACGGCATCGTAGGCCCAGTCCAGCCAGTGGGTGAGGGCCTCGACGTCGGAGGCCTCCACGGTGGCGCCGCACCAGATGCGGATGCCGGCCGGGGCCTTGGAGTAGGAGTTGATGTCGTAGGCGACCCCCTCCTTGTCCAGCAGGGAGGTGATCTTCTTGGCGGCCTTGGTCTTTTCCTCGTCGGGCAGTTGGGTGAACCAGGGCGCGGTGATCTTGAGGCAGACCGAGGTATTGGAACGGATGGCCTTGCTCTCGGCCAGGAAGTCGATCCAGCCGGCCTTTTGGGTCCAGCTCTCCAGGGCCGCGAGGCTGGCGTTGGAGCGGGCCACCAGGGCCTTGCAGCCGCCGATGGACTCGGCCCACTTCAGGGCGTCGATGGCGTCCTCCACGCAGAGCATGGACGGGGTGTTGATCGTGTTGTACTCCATCTCGCCGGGCTTGAGCTTGCCCTCCGCCTGCAGGCGGAAGATCTTGGGCAGAGGCCAGGAGACCTTGGGCGCGTTCTCCTCCATGCGCGCCACCGCGCGGGGCGAGAGGATGAGCACGCCGTGGGCGGCCTCGCCGCCGAGGACCTTCTGCCAGGAGAAGGTGACCACGTCGAGCTTGGTGAAGTCGAGCTCCATGGCGAAGATGCCGGAGGTGGCGTCGCAGATGGTCAGGCCCTCGCGGTCCGCGGCGATCCAGTCCAGGTTCGGGACCTTGACCCCGGAGGTGGTGCCGTTGGAGGTGAAGATGACGTCGTGCTTGGGGTCGGCCTGGGAGAGGTCCGGGATCTTGCCGTAGTCGGCCTTGAACTCGCGGACGTTCGCGAGCTTAAGGGACTTGACCACCTCGGTGATCCAGC
>JAQUNT010000290.1 GCA_028717525.1 Elusimicrobiota bacterium | reverse complement strand
CAAGTCAAGGTGCGGGGCTTCCGGGTGGATCTCAAGGAGGTGGAGGCCGCGCTCTGCGCCCTGCCCGAGGTGTCCGAGGCCGCGGTCACGGCGGCCGACGAGGAGCAAGGGAAGGTCCTGGCCGCCCACGTCTCGCTCAAGCCGGGCCGGCGCGCCGACCGCCGGGGCCTGCTCCAGGCGCTGGCCGCAAGGCTGCCCCCCTACATGATCCCGGCCCAGGTGGTCTTCCGCAGCCGCCTGCCTCGCCTGGCCACCGGGAAGATCGACCGCCGCTCGCTGTCCGGCCCGGACGCCGCCGCCGTGCTCCCCAAGGTGCGCGCCGTGCTGGAGGGCAAGGTCCTGCGGGGCCGGTCCCTGGGGGACGACGAGTCCTTCTGGCAGAGCGGCGCCCTGGATTCCCTGGACCTGCTGCACTTCATCCACCATCTCGAAGCCGCTTTCTCGCTGCGCATCCCGGAGACGGACGTGTCTCCGGAGATCTTCTCCTCGGTCGCTTCCGTGAGCCGCTACCTCGCAGGCAAGGTCAGGTCAACATGAGAAAAGAGAGGACTTCCGCAGGACACGACTCCGCCGGGCGCTTCCTCCGGCAGTGGCGCGGGCTGGCCAAAGCCGGGCTCTTCGCCCTGCCCTTCCCCAGGAGCTTCGGGGGAGCCCAGAGGCCCCTGCCCGAGACCGCCCTCGCCCTGGAGGACCTGGGCCGGCGCAGAGGGTTCGACGGGCTGTCCTTGTCCGTGGGCGCCCAGATGTGGGCGGTCCAGGCGCCGCTGGCCGAGTTCGGCACCGCCGAGCAGAAGCGCAGGTTCCTGGAGCCCCTCTGCCGCGGCCGGGCGTTGGCGGCTCCGGCCGTGACCGAGGAGGAGGCCGGCTCCGATGTGCTCGGCATGAAGGCTTCGGCCGAACCGCGCGGCTCCGGCTGGCGCTTGAGCGGCCGCAAGTCCTGCGTCACCACCGCGCCGCTGGCCGATTTCTTCCTGGTCTGGACGCGCCTGCCCGGCCGGCAGGGCCCCATGAGCCTGGACTGCTTCATCGTGCCCCGCCGGACCCGGGGCCTGAGCACCTCGGCCTTCCGCTGGGAGCTGGGACCCGCGGGCGCGCGGTCCGGGACCGTGACCTTGGCCGGCTGCGACCTTCCGGCCTCGGCCCGCCTGGGCCGGGAGTGCCAGGGCCTGGCGGTCTTCCTGCGCGCCATGTCCTGGGAGCGCCGCCTCATCCTGGCCCCGGCCGTCGGCGCCATGGAGAGCCGCCTGGAGAGCGCCGCGCGCTTCGCCCGCGAGCGCCGTCAGTCCGGCCGCCCCATCGCGCAGAACCAGGCCGTGGCCCACAGGCTGGCCGACATGAAGATCCGCCTGGAAGCCTGCCGGGCCTTCCTGCGCCAGGCCTGCCTGGATGCTGAGGCGCGCGACGAGGCCCTCTCGGCCGCGGTCAAGGCCTTCATCAGCGAAGCGTGGGTGGCCAACTGCCTCGACGCCGTGGAGATCCACGGCGCGGCCGGCTGCCGGGACGCGGGGCTGCGCGGCGAGCTGGGAGCGGCTCTGGCCAGCCGCGTCATGTCCGGGACCAACGAGATCCAGCGCAACCTCGTGGCCTCGCGCCTGGGCCTGCGCTGATGGGCAGGGCCGACCCGCGCCTGCGGGCGCGCCTGGGCCGCTTCTTCAGCCCCGGCAGCCTCCTGGGGCCGCCGACCACCAGACAGCTGCTCGCGATCTACCGCGAGTACGGGCTGGACCCCCGCTCCGCCCACCCCCGCCTCTTCGAGACCGAGACCCTCGCGCACATGCGGCAGGACCAGGTCCAGGCCCTGTTCCGGGCCATGGGCATGAGCGGGGCGCACCGCGTGCTCAGCCTGGGCGAGGGCAACGGGGCGGTCTCCCGCGTGCTGGCCAAGACCGTGGGCTGCCGGGTGACCGGCGTGGACTTCAACGCCCGCCTCGTGGCCAGCGCCCGGAGCCTGGCCAAGGTCCACGGGGTGGCGGGCCGCGTCGAATACCTGGTCCAGGACGTCGGAGCCCTATCTCTGGGCGCGCGCCGGTTCGACCGCGTCTACGCCCAGGAGACCATGTGCCACTGGCCGGACAAGGAGGGGGCCCTGCGCCGGGTCCTGGAGCGTCTCGCGCCCGGAGCCATGGTCGGCATCCACGACTGGCTGCGCGGCGACCGGGGCGGCCTCGACGAGGGCCTGCGCCGCCTGCCCGCGCTGGCCCGCCTCTATCCCCGCGGCATCTGGTTCCAGTACCGGCTCGAGGAGCTCTGCGGCCTGCTCGAGCGCCTGGGGCTGGAGGTGGTCCTCGCCGAGGACCTCACGGACGCGGTGGACGAAGGGCTGCGCAAGAGCCTGGCCTTCATCGCCGCGGTCTCGCGCGTGACCACGGACCGGGCCCGCGCCGCGGCGCGGGCCTTCCGGGCGGTCCTGCCCGCGCACTACTCCTATCTGCGCTACGGCCGCGTCGTGGCGCGGCGCCGCCGCTGGCCTAGTCTTTCGGCCAGTTATTCTCGACGGCCTTGAGGAAGCTCCCCATGTCGTCGATCTTCTTGAGCTCCTCGTCCGGGATCTGGATCCCGAACTTCTTCTCCGCCGTGGCCACGATCTGGAGGATGTCCAAGGAGTCGATCCCGAGCTGCATGATCATGGAGACGCCTTCCGAGATCATGCCCGGCTTGACCGCGACCTTCTTGCGCTTGAGCACGTCCATGACGAGGTCGTTGATGGTTTTGCGCACTTCCTCCCTATTGAACGCTGGCATCGGGAACCCTCCTGTTGCGGGCCATGATTGTACTGAATTTCATCCTGCTTTTTCTCGGGCGGGCAGGACCCGGCGCAGCAAGCGGGCCATGCGGGCGCGCTGGGGGTCGTCCCGGTAGAACTCCCGCCAGGCCCACTGGCAACCCTCGGAGAGCTGCTCGGGGGTCATCCGCGCGGGGCGGAACACCGCCTGTTCGGCGTTGTAGCGGCGCCAGTCCTGGTGCAGCAGGCGGCCCGAGCGCTTGATGTCGTCGAAGAGCGCGGTGCCGGGGAAGGGGGTCTGCACCGTGAACTCCGCGATCTCCACCTCCAGGTCGAGCAGGTAGTCCACCATGCGGCGGAAGATGTCCGGGCCGTGGCTGTCCACCCCGAGCAGGACCGTGGCCTCCACCCCGATCCCGTGCTCGTGGAAGATCCGGACCTTGCGCGCGAAGTCCTCGTTGGGCGTGATGACCGCCTGGTACACGTACCAGCAGCCGCAATCCGCCGCCAGCCGGGCCAGCTCGGGCGTCGCGGAGACGCAGTGTCCCACCCAGCGCTTGCCCGCGGCCTTCAGGGCCGCGAAGACGGCGCGCTCATGCGCCTCGTCCTGCTGCAGGGCGTTGTCCACTATGTAGAGCCGGTCGTTGGGGATGGCCGAGATCTCCCGGGCCACGGCCTGGAGATCGCGGGGCCGGAAGCCGGTGCCGGAGAAGCCGCCCACCACGCACGGGAAGCAGCCGAGCCCGCAGCCGCGCGCGGTCTCCACGAGGTCCACCATGCGCAGCCCGCGGTAGGAGTATTCCTTCCCGGCCAGGAGGTCGCGGCGGGGGCTGGGTATCTCCCGGCCCGAGGCGAACTTCTTCCTGCGGTAGACGGGCTTGAGCCGGCCGCCGGCCGCGTCGGCCAGGGCTTCCGGCCAGACCCCTTCGGCCTCCCCCAGCACCACGGCGTCCGCGTGGCGCCGAGCCTCCTCGGCCGCGCAGGTGGCGGAGACCCCTCCCATCACCACGGGCACGCCCCGGGCGCGGTAGTGGTCCGCGATCTCGAAGGCGCGCGCCAGCTGGCAGGTCAGCATGGCGCCGATGCCCACGAGGTCGGGACGGTCGTCGAGGTCCAAGGGGAGCGCGTTCTCGTCCGCGAGCGACACCTCGTGGCCGGAGGGCGTCAGGGCGGCCGCGACCGCCAGCCCCAGGGGCGGCAGGATGAACGGGGTCTGCTGGCGCAGGCGCGGCCAAGCCGGATAGACGAGCTTGATCCGCATGGCCTAGTCGCGGGCCAGCCGGGCCGTCACCCGGCCGTAGCGGACGAAGCGGAAGTGGAGGCTGAGCATGACCTCGAGATAGGGTATGCCCTGCAGCTCGTCCGGGCCCAGCATGCGCCGGTAGGCCCTCAGGGCCTCCAGGCGGCGGCGGCAGGTCTCGTCGACCTCGCGGGTGATGTCCTGGGCGGAGATGACCTCGAAGCCCGCTTCCGTGAAGGCTGCTTTTTCGCCCTCCAGGTCCACCGGAAAGAGGATGCCGGGCTGGAAGGTCTTGCGCACCGAGGCCAGGCGCCGGGCGGCTCCCTCCAGGTCCCCCTCGTCGCCGGCCAGCCAGTCGTTGCATCCGGCCAAGGCGCCCGGCTTGAGGTAGCGCGCGGCGCCCCGCAGGGCGGCCGCCTTCCGGCTCCAATGCGCCATGCTGTCGCAGATGTAGAGC
>JAQUNT010000289.1 GCA_028717525.1 Elusimicrobiota bacterium | reverse complement strand
ACTGCCCGGCGCTCCAGCCCCGCTCCCCCCAGAGGGCCTTGAGGCTGGCCACTTCCACCGGGTCTCCGGTGGGGGTGCCCGGAGCGTGGCATTCGACCAAGTCCACCTGCGACGGGGCCCACTGCGCCTCCTTGTAGGCGGCGCGCAAAGCGCGCAGCTGCCCGGGCGTGTTGGGCGCCAGGAGGCTGCCCCCCACGTCGTTGGACAGGCCGATGCCCGCGATGAGCCCGTAGACCCGGTCGCCCGCGCGCAGGGCGTCGTCGAGGCGCTTGAGCACGAACATCCCCGCGCCCTCGCCCACGACCAGGCCGTCGGCGGACTCGTCGAAAGGGGCGGGCCGGCCCGAGGCGGACAGGGCGCGCAGCTGCGAGAAGCCCATCTGGGTGTACAGACTCTCGGGCCGCGACACCCCGCCCGTGATCATGGCGTCGGCGCGGCCGGCGCGCAGCTCGTCGCAGGCGAGCTTCAAGGCGTAGAGGGAGGAGGCGCAGGCCGCGTCCAAGGCGCAGCTCCCCCCGCCCAGGCCTAGGCTCCGCGCCACCACCCCGGCGGGCAGGCCGGCCGCGAGCCGGTTAAGGGGATCGGTCTGCCTCTGTGCGGGCAGGCGGCGCCCGAGCAGCCGCTCGCCGAGAACCGGCAGGAGCAGTTCCCGGGTCAGAGCCGAGGCCGAATCCGTGGGCAGGACGATGTTGCCGATGATGACGCCCACGCGCGAGCGGTCCAGGCCTTCGGTCCGCGCTTCGCGCCAGGCTCCGCGCGCCGCGTGCAGGGCCAGGTGGAAGACGGGGTCGAGCCTGGAGAGCAGGCCCGCGTCCAGCTCCAGGCCGTCGGTGTCGAGACGGAAGCCGTCGATGAGGCAGGCCTTGGCGCAGTAGACCTTGTCCGCGGCCGGCCGGGCCGGGTCGAAGGCCTCGGCGGGAGGCAGGATCCAGCGCGCGGCCGGGACCTCGCGGCTGGCGCAGCGGCGCCGGACGATGTTGTCCCAAAAGCGCTCCAGGTCCGGGGCGTCCGGGAAGACGCCGCCGAGGCCGACGACCGCGACCGGGGCCCGCCCGCTCATGGCGCGGGCGCTGGGGAAATGGTGAAGGCGGCGGCGTCCTCGGCCCACTCCAGGCCGGCCGCGTTGAGCCGCTGGACCACGCCGAGGTAGCCGCCCCGGGACGGGTCGCAGAGCTTGGCCGGCAGGGGCGTCTTGGTCGCCACCACGCGGATGGTCTCGGCCGAGATGGGCGGGCGGCCCTCCGGCATCTGGGCCACCAGGCGCACACCGCGCTGCGCGGCGCTCTCATCCGGGTAGGTCCAGGCCTGGCCGGCCTTGAGCCTGGCCTCGGGCATGATCTCGTTGGGCACGATCAGCGAGGTCTCGGAGTTCATCTGGACGTCGTAGAGATAGACGTAGGCGTCGCGGCGCGCGGCGACCGATATCTTCGCCTCGTCGCCCTCCACGAAGCGGTCGCGGGAGAGCTGGAGCTCCACGAGGAAGTCCTTGTCCCAGTCCGCGGGCCGCTCCTTGATGCAGGCCTTGAGGTCCACGTGGTAGCCGCAGTCGCGGCAGTCCCCCAGGTCGCAGTACTGGTCGCCGAGCAGACGCTGGCTGACGATGCAGCCGCGGCGCGTGGTGCGCAGGACGCTCTCGATGAGGCTGGTCTGGCCGTGCAGGCTCTCCTGCTGGAAGTCCAAGGAGCGCTGGTTGACCTCCACGCCCAGCAGGTCGCGCAGGGCCGAGTCCAGGGCCTTCTCGATGGCGCGCGCGCGGGCCTGGTCGCGGGACTCGTTGCCCCCGACCGGGACCTTGGCCTCGGCCCGGACCCAGGTGCAGCCCAGCTTGGGGTCTCTCACGCCCACCGTCGCCGACGTCTCGGGTACAGCCGGCGCCGGGGCCGGAGCCGCCGGCGGTACCGGCGTCCGTCCCGCCGGCGCCTGCGGCCCTTCCGCTGCCGCAGGCGCGGTGAAGGACTGCTCAGCCCTGGCCTTCACCGCCTCGGTGTCGGGCTTGAGGGCCGGGGACTCCCTGCGGCCATGGCACGCCGCCAGACTCAGGAACAAGGGCAGCCAGATGAGGCGTCTTCTCATATCATCCCCCCGCCGCCACGGCGTTGCGCCGGAAGGCTTCGGCCAGCGACTTGTCCACGGTGAACTCGCAGCCTTCCAGCCGGGCCGCCAGAGCGCCGGCATGGTCCAGGAAGTCCAGATCCGCTCCCGCCGAGCACTCCGTGGACTTGATGATCCGAGCCCTGATGACGCAGCCCGCCTCGGGCAGACGCCGGAACTGCCGGTAGCTGCCCGCGAAGCTGGGCAGGCACGGCGCTCCCAGCTTCTCGCAGGTCCACAAGATCATGGCCTGGAAGGCGGCGTCGAGCGCCGCGGGGTCGGCCAGCCAGGCGTCGCGCCAGGGCTGCCTCATCCAGTTCTTCGGCGGCAAGGCCCGCCGCGCATGGACCACGATCCCGGACTGGGAGCAGCCGGCCACGGAGAGGATGAACCTCATGTCCGGGCCGTGGAAGAGGATGTCCCGGTAGGCCTTGTCCACCGTCCGCGCGTAGGGCTGGAGCGGGAAGTCGGGCATGGCGGCCGGAGCCGCCGGCAGCCTGGCCGCCAGCACCACGTCCGCGCAGGCGTGCACGACCGAGCCCGGGCCGCGCAGCTCGGTCCTCACGACGTAGCCGCCGTCGCTCTTGACCGCCCGGCCCGCGCAGAGCGTCACCGGGTACTCCGGCGACTGGAGCAGGACGCCCTTGCAGATGCGCAGGCCGTCCAGGCCGTGGAAATGCAGCCCCGGCTGGCCGTGCAGGGCCGCGTGCGCCAGCCACTCCGCGATGAAGGCGAAAGGCAGGACCGCCGTCCCGTTGATCACGTGCGAGGCCAGGAACGGGAAGTCGGCGACCGAGATCTTGCAATCGAAGACGGGCGCCAGGTCCGCCGCCGGGGGCCGGCCCGCCGGCCGCGCCGCGACCGGCCGGGCCACGGCCACCACCTCGACCGCGCGGCACGGCCCGGAGAGCTCGCGCACCAGGAAGCGCCCCCCTTCCTCCAGCCGGATCACGCCGACGCCCTCGGAGGCGAAGAGCCGCTTCAAGCTTTCGTCGACCATGCCCCCGTCCCACGGGCCCCAATCGAACGCGGCGACCCGGCAGCCGGCCAGCCGCCGGGAGAGCAGGCGCGCGGTCTTGTTGAGGACCTCGTTGGCCATGGCGTAGTCGGACTGGCCGGAGCGGCCGAAGCGCGCCGTGGACGACGAGAAAAGCGCCAGCACCTTGAGCTGCGCCGGGTCCAGGGCCTGGAGCAGGTGGCGCAGGCCCGCCACCTTGGTCAGGAACACCGAGTCGAACTGCTCGGGCGTCTTGTCCGCGATGAGCTTGTCCGCCAGGACCCCGGCTCCGAAGACCAGGCCCCGGATGGGGCCGTGCTCGGACTTGACCCGGGCCAGGGCCTCGGCCACGGCCGCGGCGTCGCGCACGTCCGCCTGCACGTACACGGCGCGGCTGCCCAGGGCCTCCAAGGCCGCCAGGTGCGAGCGGATCTCCCGCCCGGCCAGCACGGCGCGGCAGAGGGCGCCGGCCTCCTTGGGGGTCTTGTCCTTGAAGCGGCCCAGGATCGCCTTCTTCAGCTCCGCCTCGCTCCGGCAGGCCTGCAGCCAGTCCTCTTCGGACCCGGGCGAAGGGCTGCGGCCCATGAGCACCATGGTCGCGCGGCAGGCCTTGGCCAGGGCCAAAGCGGCTTGCGCGGTCACGCCGCGCGCTCCGCCCACCACGAGCACCGCGTCCGAGCCCTGGAGGGGCAGGTCCCCGGGCTCCGGGGCCGCGGCGGACTCGAGCTCGAGCTCCTTGCGGCCGGAGGCGGACAGGCCGACCTCGGCCGGGCCGCGCAGGAACAGCTCGGCCGACAGGGCCTCGGCGGCGGAGACCGCGTCATGCCAGCCCGCGGCCAGGTCCAGCGCCTTGCAGGAGACCTCGGGCCATTCCAACGCCGCGGTCTTGGCCAGGCCGGCCAGACCGCCTGACACCGGGTCCTGCTCGGACTTCAGGCCGGAGAGGCCGAAGCTGCCGTCCAGACGCGAGACCGTGGCGAAGAACGCGCCGCCGTCCTTCCCCGCGGCGCGCAGGGCCGGCATGGCCATTCGGGCCAGGCTGAAGGCTTGGCGCAGCCGGTCCTCGGACGCGGGCTGCCAGAGCCCTGCGGGCTCGAGCCTGCAGACCGGGGCCAGGATGACCAGGCCGGCCAGGGCTTCCGCCGCCTTCAGGCCGCCGAAGGCCTCCGAAGAAACGATCTCGGCCTTGTAGCCGCGGGCCTTCAGGTTCGCGACCAAGGCCTGGCCCAGGCCGTTGCCGTCGCCGGCGTCGGCGATCCAGATGGGGAGCTTGGGGTCCAAGGCCAGGGCCGGGCCCCGGGCCGGGCGCTCCACGGCGCGCAGCACCGAACGAGTCAGTA
>JAQUNT010000288.1 GCA_028717525.1 Elusimicrobiota bacterium | reverse complement strand
CTCCTCGACTGCCCCCTGGGCACAGTGCGCTCGCGGCTGAGCCGGGCGCGCGCCGCGCTCAAGAGCGCGATCCTGCAGTCCGACCAAGAGGTGGAACCCCATGGAATGTGACCGGATGCGAGAGTCTCTGGAATCCTACGCCGCGGGGCGGCTGCCGGGCGCGGAAGCGTCCCGGCTCGAGGCCCACCTCCGGCAGTGCCCGGACTGTTCCCGGGAACTGCAGTGGGTCCGCGTCCTCAAGGCCGGAGTGCGCAAGGCGCCCCGGCCCGCCATGCCGCCGGATCTGCGCGCCGAGCTCCTGCGGCTGGCCCGGGCGGCGTCCCTTTCCAGGAGCGGAGAACGCCCGCCTGGAAAGGGCGGCGTGCCTTGGCACGCCGCTTGGCGCTGGGCCGCCGGCTTCGGCTTCGCCTCGGCCTTCGCCGCGGCCGCGATCCTGGTCATCGGGCGCTCTCCGGCGGCGGAGGAGACGCTGTCCTTGGACGAGGTCCTGGAGGCGCATAGCAGCTACGAGATGACCATGCCGGCCGCCGACCGCGAGTCCCTCATCACGAACCTGAGCCTGCGCCTGTCCCAGGAGGGAGGTCGCCATGACTAAGACCCTGGTGCTCGCGCTTCTGGCTGCCCTGCCCCTTTCGGGGAAGGAGAACGCCCGCCCTTCAGGGGCGGCGCGCCCTAGCGCGCCGCCGGAGGCCCTGGCGGTCCTGCGCCGGAGCCTGGAGCCTCCCCAGCAGCCCTACTCGGCCGAGTTGGCCGTCGCGCGCCCGGAGCCGGGCCAGGGGCAGGCTGCGTCCCGGCGCCTGACGGTCCGCTTCAGCCCGCCGAACCTCTACCGCCGGGAGATCCTGGGGCCCGCCGGAGCGACGGCGCGGCTCATTGTGGAGGACGGACGCACCGAATGGATCTACGATCCGGAACGCCGCAAGGTCTGGAAGGGAGAGCCTGCGGACCCGTTCTTCAAACGCTTCGGCCCGGAGGAGGAGTTCGACCGCCTTAACGAGAACTACGACGTCGCCATCGCCTCCGGGGAGCCGGTCGCGGGGCGTTCGACCTGGCTGCTCACTTTGCGCTCGCGCTCCGGCGGCATTCCCGCCCGGCGGCTCTGGGTGGACCGGAGGAGCTTCCTGCTCCTGCGCGCGGAGGCCCGGCGTTCCGATGGGACCCTGGGCGACGCGATGCGCATGACCCGGCTCCGGCTGGGGGCGGCGCAGGACCAGGCTCTGTTCCGCTTCTCCCCCCCGGCCGGGAGTACGGTGGTGGCGCGAGCTGAACCGGACTACCTGGCCCTTGACGAGGCGAAAGCCGCGGGCTTCGCGCCGCGGCTGCCGACCTGGCTGCCCTCCGGTTACGTCTTCGAGAGCCTCTCCATCATCCCCAAGGGCCGGCGCAGCGTCGTGCACTACCGCTTCTCGGACGGCCTGTCGGTCCTGTCGCTTTTCCAATGCCCGCCCCGGGTCCGTCTCGACCTGGGCGCGCGCCTGAACCGGCGCGTCAAGCTCAGCTCGGGCCGCGGCTACGCGACCCGTACGGCGGAAGGCAGCGTCCTGTCCTGGAACTCCGGAGGCTGGCGCTTCGTACTGGTCGGCCCGGCCTCCGACGAGACGCTCCGGCGCGTGGCCGAGTCGGTGCGATGAACCCGCTGCGCACCGCCTCCTACGCCTCGGCGCCCCGGCCGGGCGTGCTCCTGCGCGACCTTCATCCCGTGGAAAGGCCGCGCGAGAAGCTGGCCCGGACCGGCCCCGGGGCCCTCAGCGACCAGGAGCTCCTCGCTTTGGTCCTGCGCACGGGCTATGCCGGCCGCAGCGTAATGGACCTCTCCGCGTCCTTGCTGGCCGGGTTCGGAGACGGCCTGCCCGGGGCGGACTTCGCGGCCCTGCGCCGGGTCAAAGGGGTGGGCGGGAGCCGCGCGGCGGTCTTGGTGGCCTCCTTCGAGCTGGCCCGGCGCTTCTGTGGGCGGCCCGACCACCGGCCCACGCTGGACAGCCCGGCTCGGGTGCTGGAGGCCGTCCCGGAGGAGGTCCGGGCGGGACGCAAGGAGCACCTGCTGGCCTTCTACCTCAACGCGCGCAGCCAGCTCCTGCTCCGGGAGACGGTGTCCATCGGCACCCTCTCGGCGAGCCTGGTGCACCCACGCGAGGTGTTCTCCCCCGCCGTGGCGAATTCAGCGGCCGGGGTCATCGTCGTGCACAACCATCCCTCCGGCGACTGCTCTCCTTCCCCCGACGACCGGGATACCACGCGGCGCCTCTGCCGGGCCGGGGAGATCCTGGGCATCCCGCTGCTGGACCACCTCATCGTGGCCGGCTCCGCCTGCTACAGCTTCCGGGAGCACGGCCTGCTGGGCTGACCCTCCGCCGCGTTTGGTAGAATATCTTCGTGGACTTGCCCCGCCCGCTCTCGCATTCCTCCATCTCGATGTACTCGGAGTGCCCTCTCAAGTACAAGCTTAAGTACGTGGACAAGATCCCGGAGAAGCCCAAGCGCTTCTTCTCCTTCGGCCAGAGCGTGCACCTGGCCCTCGAATTCTTCTACGGGGGCAAGACCCCGCCCGCCCCGTCCCTTGAGGAACTGCTCCAAAGCCTGAAGGCCAACTGGGTCTCGGTCGGCTACCGGGACAAGGCCGAGGAAGCCGAGTACTTCCGGCAGGGCAAGGACATCCTGACCAGGTACCACCGCAAGCACGCCGGCGACTTCGCGCTGCCGCTGAAAGTGGAATACGAATTCGAGATGACGGTGGACGGCGTCCCGGTCACCGGCAAGGTGGACCGCGTCGACCGGCTCGAGGACGGCCGTCTTTCGGTCCTCGACTACAAGACCGGCAAGGCTCTGGCCGTGGACCGCATCGAGACCGACGCCCAGCTCACCATGTACCAACTGGCCTGCGAGGCCTGTCTCGCGGCCGAGGTCGGCAGGTTGACCTTCTACCATCTCCCCTTGCTCAAGCCGCATTCGGTCGGCCGCCGGCCCGAGTCCCAGGTGGACGCACTGCGCCGCAAGATCGTGGAGACGGCGGCCGCCATCGTGGCGGAGCGCTTCGAGCCCAAGCCGTCGGAGAACTCCTGCCGCTGGTGCGACTACAAGCCTTACTGCCCCATTTTCGCCAAGCCAGCGGCCGCTGCTGCCGCGCCCTCCCCTGACGGGGACCTGGCCGCCCTCATCGACCGGTATGGAGACATGATGGCGAGCGCGGCAGAGGCCGAGCGCGAGGCCGCGCAGGTCAAGGCCGCCATACTCGCCATCCTGCGCAGCAAGGGCTATGTCCGCGCGTTCGGCGCTCGCTACGAGATCCAGCGTTCCGGCACGGAGAAGACTGAGTTCCCCGAGAGCAATAAGAAGAAGGTCATCCGCTTGCTCAAGGACGCCGGGCTCTACGAGCGGGTGCAGGCCCCCTCCGGCCCGCTCATCCAGAAGCTCCTGGCCGATCCGGGCACGGACCCGGAGCTGCGCGCGGTCCTGCGCGGGCTGGGCTCCCGGGTGGAGCCCTGCGACCTCAAGGTGACCCCCCTGTGAAGGGCCCCGTCGTCATCGCCCTCGACCAGGGCAGTTCGACCTCCCGGGCCCTGGCCATCGACCCTCGGGGCCGGGTCGTGGCCCGGGCCCAGTTCGCGGTGCGCACCTTCTACCCCAAGGCGAGCTGGGCCGAGCACGACGCCCTCGACATCGCGCGCAGCCAGGAGCGGGCCCTGGACGCGGTACTGGACCGCCTGCCCCGCGCCGTCGAGGTGCTGGGCATCGCGGTGGCCTCCCAGCGCTCGACCGTGGTCTTCTGGGACCGCAAGACCGGCAAGCCCGCGGCCCGGGCGCCCAGCTGGCAGGACGGCCGCGGCGCCCCGGTGGTGGCCCCCCTGCAGGCGCGGCAGGCCGACGCGCACGCGCGCACCGGCCTCTACCTCACCCCCTACTACTCCGCCCCCAAGATCAGGTGGTTCCTGGACAACGAGCCGGCGGTCCGGCGGCTCGCCGAGGAGGGCCGCCTGCTGGCCGCGCCCGTGGCCACCTTCCTCATCTGGCGCCTGACCCGCGGGGAGGTGTACGCCGCGGACCCTTCCTTGGCGCAGCGCATGATGCTGCTCAACCTGGGCGCCTTGGACTGGGACCCGGAGATGCTGGCCCTCTTCGGCGTGCCGCGCGCCATCCTGCCCAACGTCTTCGCCTCGGCCGGGGAGTGGGGCTGCGTCCGCCGCGACGGGCGCAAGATGCCCATTCTGGTCTGCCTGGGGGACCAGCAGGCCGCGACCATAGGCCTGGGCGGCATGGCCGCGGGCTCGGCCGTGGCGAACTACGGGACCGGCGCCTTCTTCCTGTTCAACACGGGCGAGGACCAGCGCCGGGTCCCGGGCCTGCTGACCTCGGTGGGCTGGAAGCTGAGGGACCGCCCCGCCGTGTTCCTCCAGGAGGGCACGGTGCACGCGGCCGGAGTCTCTTTCGAGTGGCT
>JAQUNT010000287.1 GCA_028717525.1 Elusimicrobiota bacterium | reverse complement strand
GGCGCGCGAGCCCATCTGCTTGGAGGCGGGCTGCCCGATGTAGGGGGTGGACTGGGCCACGCCGCCGCACACCCCCGCGACCAAGGTGGCGAAGGCCTCGGTCAGCAGGATCTGCCGGGTGTCGAAGTCATCGCCCGCGCAGCGCGCGCTCTCGGTCACGTTGATCCCGCCGACGACCGTGAGGATGGCGAAGGGGATGGCGATGGGCAGGTACTTGAGGGCTTCCACGAAGCCGTGGGTGAAGCCCAAGGTGGGGATGGGGAATCCCAAGTGGAACTGTCCCGTGGGCGCGGCGTAGGTCCCGCCGACGAGGCCCATGGGTGCGAAGATGTAGTAGACGGCGGTGCCGATGGCGACCGCGGCCAGCACGCCGGGGAAGTTGCGGGGCAGCTTGATGCCGGCCACGAGGTTGTAGAGGATGAGGCCCAGGGCGATCATGCCGACCAGGGGCATGGAGAAGATGTCCATCAGCGGGATGAGGCCGATCAAGGCCAAGCCGATGCCGGCCAGCGAGCCCAGCAGCCCCGCTTGCGGGACGATCTTCTGCACCCAGCCGCCGATGAAGGAGAAGACGACCTTGACGATGCCGATGAGGACCATGGTGGCCATGCCCACGTACCAGGTCATCAGCGCGGCCTCTTCGACGGGCATGCCCTTGCCCTTCATGGCCAGGAAGCAGGGTCCGAGCACGGTCAAGGCGATGCCGATGGTGGAGGGGGTGTCCAGGCCCAAAGGCATGGCGGTGACGGTGGGGTTGTTGGTGCGCTTGGCCAGACGGAAGGCCATCCAGGTGTAGACCAGGTCGCCGAAGAGCACGCCGAAAGCGGTGCCCGGGAACATCCTTTTGTAGACGATCTCGGCCGGGAAGCCGAAGGCGAAGATGAGGATGCCGGCCAGGAAGGAGAGCACGGTCATGTTGTCGAACATGAGGCCGAAGAAGCCGTTGATGTCGCCCACGGCGAACCATTGGTATTTCCGGGACTGCCCGCTGGAGTTGTTGGACATTGAGGCTCCTTCCTTATGGAATCGAGTCTGGGAGATTCTACATTAATGGCCGAAGGATTCTTCCACGCCAGGCGTTCAGGCCTGGGGGGAGACGGCTGAGATGGTCAGCAAGCCGCGGGCAGGCTCCATTTCCATTCGGCAAGAATACAGAAGCGCCAATCCCACCAGGACGTTTATGGACCGGCGCGCGGGCATCAGCCGTGGCTGCCGACGAAGCGGGTGGCCGGATGTCCCACGCGGAGGCACACCAACTTGCGGCCGGGATGCTTTTGGGAACCTCCCCAAGCAACGGGCCTGTCGGATCGATCCTCTTTGGCCGGTTTAGTTCCATCCCGCCCGGCTGGTTCTACACTATTTGCTGGAGGAGTTTGACGCAGCCCGCCGTCTGCGTATAGGCGCGGGCTGCGCGAAGCCCGAGCTCTTGAGGTGGTATGCGAGGGCGTCGCCGCCCGCCTCATCGAGAAGGCGATAGAACAGGAACCGGTCGGGGTGGCCGCCGTCGAAGCCGGTGTTGGCTCCCGAGAGCCGCCAGACTTCCAGGGCGCGGCGCACCGCCTCCTCTTCCTGCGCGGCCGTGGGCATGCTGCCCGGGGCAAGGCCCTGCTTGCGATGGGCGGCGAGGTGGGCGGCCCAGGCGGCGGCGATCTCGGGCCGGCCACCGCGGGACTGCCAGGCCCCGGGCAGGCCCGCGGCTCCGTCCGCGAGCCGCGGCGGAGAACCGGGGTAGGGATAGACGAAGAGGGGCGGTGCTCCGGGCACCCAGCGCTCCACCACCGCCCGCGCGGCGTCGTCGAGGGGCCGCGCCAAGCGGTTGCGCTCGCCGCCGTAGTTGGCCAGCAGGCCGCGCTCCGCCTCGTCGATGGCCGCGGCGCCGAGCCAGGCGCGGCTGCGGTCGAGCTCGGTCATCACGGGGTGCAAAGCCTCGAAGACGGCGTTGAGCGCGCGGGGATAATGCGCGGGCTGCAGGACCCACAGCTTCATGACGTCGTAGGTGACCAGCTTGGGGCAGGGCAGGGCGAGCTCGGGCAAGGTCCCCAGGATGTCCTGGGCCCGCTCCAGGTGCTGCTGGGCGGCCGTGGCGAAGTTGGCGCGCAGGATGGCGATGGTGCCCTTGAGCCTGGGGACCATCACGGCGCTGTCCGCGACGTAGGTGAGCGAGGAGGCGTCCACGGCGCCGGCGGGCACGGGCGCCGATGAGACGGCCGCCTGGGTCCAGCTCCAATCCGGGGCGCTCTCCTGCTCGTCCACGGTCCATTTGCGGAACTCTTCGTCTCCGGCGAGCAGGGCCTTGAGCTGGGCGCCATGTTGACCGCCCCAGTCGAGCTCGGGCTTGGCGCCGAGGGCCTGCCAGACCTGGGTCTCGCGCCGCCGGGCTTCGAGCTCCTCCTCGCGGGTGGAGACGGTTGGTGTGCCGGAGATGCTTGCCGAGGAGTATTGCAGGGCGTGCACGGCTTCGTGGGCCAAGCGGGCGGCGAGGAACTCCGGGGAGGCTGCGTTGACCGCGAAGTAGCCGCGGATGCGGACTTCGCGCGAGGCGTAGTGGAATTCGGCCATGGTCTTGCCGCCCAGGGCGGCGGCGCGCACCGGCGTGCCTTCGTAAGCCGCGGCCAGGTCGGGCGCGGCGCCGCGCAGGAGTCTCAGGGCCTCGTCTTTGCGCTCCGCGAAGGGAGTCCAGTGGTCCTGGGCCGGGCTGGCGGAGGCAAGGGGTTCGAGCCCGGGTAAAGATGAGGCCAGGTAGCCTTCGGCCAGGTCCAGGTGCAGGAGCGCGGCTTCCACGGGCTCGTCGCTGGAGTGGGGGGTGAGGCCGAATTCCTGGAGGATCTCGAGCTGCTCGCGGGCGGAGGCGAGCCTCAGGCGGGCGTCCGAGACGTATTCGTCGAAAAGTCCCTTCTGCAGGATGAGGCGCTGGTCCCCGGACGAGGCCAGGGCTGGGACGGCCGTCAGGAACAGGACGGCCGGAATGATGCGCACGATGATGCTATGATACCACAAGCCCGGGACACCGGAGACGGCTTCGTCGAGGCACGCGGAGGAAAGGACATGAAAGCGCATCTGATCTTCTATGTGTCGGACCAGAAGGCCAGCTCCCGGTTCTACGCTCGGGTCCTGGCCCTAGAGCCCCAGCTCGACGTCCCCGGCATGACCGAGTTCCGCCTGGCCGAAGGCGCGGTCCTCGGCCTCATGCCCGCCGCCGGGATCAAGCGTCTGCTCGGCGACAGGCTGCCCGACCCGGCCCGGGCGGCCGGCATCCCCCGAGCCGAGCTCTATCTGCTCGTCGAAGACCCGGAGGCCTGCCACCGCAGAGCCCTGGACAACGGTGCCGCGGAACTCAGCCCTCTCCTTCCGCGGGATTGGGGCCACGAGGCCGCCTACAGCCTGGACCCGGACGGCCACGTCCTGGCCTTCGCCCGCTGCCGATAATGTTAGACTAGGGGCATGACCGCCGAGGCTCCCAAGCCCGCCCAGGCCTTCGGCGTCCCCGTACCCTACGAAGCCACACTCGAGGAACTGCGCGCCCGCCTCGACCTGCCCGGACCCCCCGCCTGGGCCGCCTGCCTCGCCCTCGGCTGCAAGCCCGGACCAGAAGCCCTCGACCTCCTGGCCCGACTCGCCAAGCACACCGAGTGGAGCCTGCGCAACCTCGCCGTGCAGGGCTTGGGCACCCACCCTCTGGGCGCCCAGGCCGCCGAGCTCATAGTCGCCGCCTTGGCCGACCCCGTGCAGCTGATCGTGCGCACCGCCTGCGACGCCGCGGGCCGCCTGCGCCTGGCCGCCGCCCGGCCGCGCCTCACCGCCCTCCTGGCCTCGCCCGAGCCCCAGGTGCGCTTCCACGCCGTGCGCGCTCTGGGCGAGGTCTGGACGCCCGAGGACCACGCCGCGGTCTGGACCCTCTCGCGCAAGGACAAAGCCGAGTTCGTGCGCAAAGAAGCCGAGCGCACCTTGCGGCGCACCGCCGCGGAGCAGACCTGGCGCCGCCTGTGCGACCGCTGGAAGCTCGACGCGGCGCCCCGCCTGCGCGTCGCCGCCTGCGAGCTCCTCGGCGAGTTCGCCCAAAGCGGCGACCTGCCGGAGCTCCGCCGCCTGGTGCGCGACCGCAACGCCCATGTGCGCAAGGCCGCGGAGGCCGCGGCGGCCCGCCACAGATTCTTCTGACCGAGGCCATGCGGTATAATCTCCGCATGCCGCAAGCTCCCGGACGCTGGCGCCGGGCCGCGCTCCTGCTCGGCGCGGCCCTGCTGGTCGCGGCCGCTGCATTCGCCTCGGCCCTGGCCGGAGTCGGCTGGTGGCTCGACTGCGGCGACGAGCCGCGCCCAGGTGGCGGTTTATTTTCTCTACCGACGTTCTCATTTTCTGATAGACCGACCAATCGGCGGTGGAGTTTTCCTGTCCGCTTTTGGCAGTAGCCCTCTTTTTAAGTCGCTTTTGTACTATTTCCGGCGG
>JAQUNT010000286.1 GCA_028717525.1 Elusimicrobiota bacterium | reverse complement strand
TTCCCGTTCGCGGCCAAGACCGGGACCACCAAGGACTACCGCGACAACTGGGCCCTGGGCTACACCCCGGGCTGGACCGTGGGGGTCTGGGTGGGGAATTTCGACGGCCAGCCCATGCGGCGCGTCTCCGGCATCTCCGGCGCCGGTCCCATCCTGCACGACGCGGCCGAGGAGATGGAGCGGCGCTTCGGCGCGCGGCCCTTCCCGAGGCCGGCCGGCCTGCGCGAAGCGGAGGTCTGCCCGGACTCGGGCCAGCTGCCCGGCTTGTGGTGTCCGTCGCGGCTGCGCGAGGTCTTCTCCGTAGGCAACCTGCCGCGCAGGGTCTGTTCGCTGCACCGGCCGCCCCCGCCTCGGCCGCGGGCGGCCCCGGCCAAGCTGGCGGTGGAATTCCCCAAGCCGGGCGACATCTTCAGGCTGGACCCGACGGCCGCGTCCGCCTCCCAGGCCATCCGCCTGCGCGCCTCAGGGGCCGACGAGTCCGCGCTCTGGAGCCTGGACGGCCGGGAACTGCCCGAGCGGGGCCCGGCCGTCTGGTGGCGCCTGCAGCCTGGCCGGCACAGGCTCAAGGTGTCCGTGGAACGGGACGGTCGGGCCCGGCGCTCCGCGGCCGTGGGCTTTTTGGTCCTGCCTTGACGCGGTCAGCGCGGCATGATGCGGATGTGGAAATGGTCGTTATGGTTCGGCCAATGCACCAAGACCGATTTGCCGCGGGCGGCCTGCTCAGCGGTGAGTATCCCTTGCTTCTGCAGGGCGTCTAGGCCAGCGCCCACGGCGGCGTGCTTGCTCTGATCCACGAGGAAGTACTCCTTCCCGTTGATGTGGTGGAAGTTCGGGAGCACGCGCACCACGGCGGCCACGACCATCGCGTTGGCCAGCGCGTCGAAGCCGTTGTGCTTGACGAATGTGATGTCGGCGTCTACGCCCTTCTTGTGGGAGACGTGCGGCGGGAAGGGCCCCCCGCCCTTGCGCGAGACCCCGCCCATGGACAGGCGCTGGTCCTTGCCGTAGTAGTCGGCGTACTGGGCTCCGATGCTCTTGAGGAGGTCGATCATCATGCGCGTGCCGTAGCAGCCCGGCGCGCACACGGCCTTGATGCCCGGGGCCGGCTGCGGCGACGCGGCCGAGCCGGGCAAGGGCACGTTGATGGCTGGGTCGGGATTGGCGTTGACCGGAGGCGTGACCAGGGGGTCGGTGAGGTCGGAGCTCGGCCAGATGCCCTCGCTGGAGATCATGTCGCCGCCGCGCCAGGCATCCTGGGCCACGGCTTTGACGTTGCTGCCGAACCGGCGGAAGACGCCCGGCTCGGGGGGGGCGGGCAGGGCCGGCGCGGAGGAGTCGTAGTGCGTGGGCAGGGGCTCGTATTCGCCCACGGCGGCGTGCGTCGAGTTGAGCGCCGGGACCTTGGATTTGTCGAGGCCGAGGGCCTTGGCGGCGGTCATGCCCTCGGGCAGGGGCTTCTGCCCGACCTCGGCCAGGACGCCGTCTTCGTCCAGCCCCAGGTCGGGGGCGGGGGCTTCGGCGGGCAGGCCCGCGAGCTGGCTCTGGTCCGCGGCGCTCATCGAGCCGTCGAAGAAGTGCGCCAGCAGCTGCGCGTCGCCCTTGGCCAGAAGCGTCAGGCCGGAAAGGCTGGTGAAGCGCTCCGGGGGAGGGACCTTGCCGTCCGGCGCGGCCGGGGCGATCTCCAGGGAGTCGGCCAGGCTGCCGTGGGAGCCTTCCACGAAGAGCTTGTCGAAGGTGGAGCAGTCGCCTTCGGGATCGGGGACGAACTTCGAGATGTCGCCCTCCCCGGTCGGTTTGAACTCTCCGCCCCGGCCTTTGGGCAGCTTGGGCGCGGGCTTGGCGGTCTTGGCCTTCTCCTCGCCGCCCGCGGCCGCGGGCTTGGGGCGGACGTAGACGCCGTCTTTGCAGACCTTGTCCCGCAATTCCTTGGGGGCTTTGGGGGCCTTGGACTTGGAGGCGGGTTCCTTGGCGGTGGCGGCCGCGAGCAGGCCGCAGCACAACAGGGCGCAGAGGGCCGGATAGAGGGGTGGTCTCATGGCCTTAATGATAACAGGAAGGATCCCGGGCGGCAAGGCCCGGGTGCGGCAGGGCTCAGTCTTTCTTGCTGTCGCGGTCGCGCGCTTCCCGTCGGCGGGCGTTGTCCACGGAGGTCTTGTAGGCCGCGATCATGACCATGACCCGGCTGTCCACGGCCTTGGGGTCTTGGACCTGGACGTCCCAGTGGTCCGAGAAGAAGTTGATCCAGGGGCGCTTGATGACGGCGACGCGGCGGCCCTGCTTGTCCGAGATGTTGATCTCCGTGCCCAGCCAGTCCACCTTCTCGGAGAGGGCGATCTCCCGGCCCTGGGCGTCCAGGATGGAGTAGGCGGTGTAGACCTTGAAGAGGGACTTGAAGACCTGTTCCTTGATCGCGCCGATGGGCCGGCCCTGGCTGTCGGTGACGTCGACGTGGGTGCCCCAGGAGAAGACGCGCGAGCGGGCCTCGGCCACGAGGTTGCCGTCCGCGTCCTTGTACTTGAAGGAGCGGGTGAGGGAGAGGATCTTCTGGGTGATGACGCCGAGCTTCTTGCCGTTGGAGACGACGTCGAAGGTGTCGGTGAAGGAGATGACGCGTTCCTTGATGCTGAACTGGCTGGGCAGCTGGGGGGCCTGGGCCGGGGCCGCGGCGGCGAGGGTGTAGGCTTGGCCGACATAGACGGCTTCGGGGGTGGCCGGCATCTGGGCCGGGGCGTACTCCATGAAGCCCTGGACGGCGGTGAGCTGGGAGAGCTCGGGGACCTGAGCCTGGAGGGGGGAGATGGCGAGGGCCAGGGCGGCAAGGGACAAAAGGGATTTCATGGGACTATTGTAGCGCCGGGAGCGGGGATCTTGGAGAGTCGATGGGCCTAAGAGGGGGGCGGCATCCGTCCCAGCGGGAGGCGCGGGGGGATAGGCCCGGCCTGGGCCGATGGGCCCGGGGCCTATCGCCTCGCGCCAACAGGGCCGGAAGTCATCCGGGAGATGGCGCTCTTACGGTGCTTTGAATGTGCCACGCGGCAACCGGCTCATGTTGAGCTGAGTGTATCCATCGCCGCCCGTCCGGTACTGACGAACGGCAAAGACATAGTCAAACACCATCGGGTCGCCGATCGATTCTTTTCGGAATCTGAACTCGACGATTTCATCGTTGATTGAGAAGTCTATTCGCTCCCGATGTCGTTCGGGTGTGCGAAAATCGAGCACCTCTGCCGAGAATCGGCCTCCCGCCCAGATGACGCGCGCCAGACAGTCGACACCGATGTCCTGCACGGAAGGCAATGCGCCCCAGGGGCGCGTGTTCGCGTTTTGGTCCGTGTCGATGAGAAGGTCGAATTCTACCGGCGCGGACGGAGCATTGGCTTGCAGCGTCCCCTTCATCCTCATGGTGGCGATGTAGGTGTCGTCGATCTTCCTTACCCTTGCGTCGGCGAGGGATAGGTACGGGGGCGCCGCCGAGGGATATGCCCCGAAGGCATTGTCGAACTTCTTGAGGATAGGTACGGCACGATGAACGAAGTCCGGGAAGTCTTTCCGCTGGAGGTATGCCGCTCTTAAGTCAGCCTCCAAGGGCGCGAGTTGCGGATAGCCGGATTGCGAAAAATACGCCCCTCGGTGCACTTGTGTCGGCCAGAACCGATCGAATCGATGGTCTTCCATGATCAGAACGGCGGTGATCTCCGAGAATGCCCAGACTTTCCAGTCATCGATCTCGTCCGGCGGGACGTATTTGCGCATGATGTGGAACGAATGAGAAAGAAGCAGCTCGTGAGAGAAGATGCGCTTATCGAGGCCATTCTTCAGATCGTAAGCTCCGGCGATCGTATTGCCGTACCAGCTTGAGGCGCCTCGCTGGAAGGCGGTCACATAGTAGAGATAGTCCGGATGGAACCAATTGAATCCGGTCACCTCTTTCACCAAGACCGAGAAGGCAGCGAGATGCGTGTCCCAGAAGGCTTGACGTTCCAGGAGCGCTTCCCCCATCGTCTTGCTGAGCCTTTCATATTCAGGATCGACAAGTCGATCGATATCGCCCCCGACTTCGCCGCGGTCCTTGGCCTTGAGTATCTTCGCTGCCAGCTCGGCAGGAATCCTCATCGACCTCGCGCGTGACTCTGAGCCCGCCGGATCGGCGTTATGAAACATCTCATAGATGAGATCCTTCTCGTATCGCTTGTCGATCTCGAATCGGATCCGAAACGGCGCGGCGTCAGCCGCGCTCGGCGCCGCTGGCTCAATTTTGGGCGAAGCACAGAGAGGGGCCGACGTCGCCAAGATGATGGCGGCTCCAATAGAGATGCGTTTTGAGATTCCCTCCAGATAACGAAGCTGTAGAAAAATCGTCTTTTTCGTGCGTCCCTCGCCGTCTCGCGACGTTATTTTCAGATTCCGACGACCTTTGAGTCGTCGTGCTTCGTTAATTCTAACCCGCTTCTACCGGCTTTGCA
>JAQUNT010000285.1 GCA_028717525.1 Elusimicrobiota bacterium | reverse complement strand
GACCGTGCCCGGGCGGCTCTACGCCTCCTTCCTGGGAGCCGCGGCTTCCACCGGCACCGCGGCCTCGGGCGAGGAGATCTCCACGGACCTGCGCACGGAGCAAGGGCCCGGCTGGCTCTACCTCCAGAACCCCTTCGGCAGCCTGGGCCGCGCGCCGGAGAAAGGGGTCTCGGCCGAGCCTTGGCACATCCTGGGCCTGCGCCTGGACTGGGACTCCGCCTCCGTGACCTTCAACATCCGCATGGCGGCGGTGGATGCCTCCAGCCGGACCGCTTCGGCAACGCTGGGCCGGCTGGTGCTCGACGTCTACATGGACATCAACCACGTCGCGGGAGCGGGCAGCGCGGCCCTGCTCGAAGGCCGCAGCGCCTACGCGGCCAACCGCGACTGCTGGGAGTACGCCCTGAGCCTGGGCCCCTCGGGAGGCGTCCTGCTGCGCGCCATCCCGGACTCCGCGCCGGCCGTCCTGGCCCAGGTGCCGGTCTCCGTGGACCCCGCCCGCTCCACCCTGCGCGCCGTGGTGCCCAGGTCCTTGCTGCGCGGCAGCCCCCAGCGCTGGGGCTACATCCTGGCCGCCTTCGCGGCCAGGTCCCTGGGTCCGCGGGGCGAAGGCCCGGCCGCGGTCAGGCCGGGCGGCCCGCTGGGCCTGCTGGCGCCGCTGGAGGAGCAGCAGTCCATGGCCGCGGGAGTCCGCTTGAACGCGGCGCGCCTCACCGGCCAGTAGGCGCGGCCCCCATGAAGACCCGGCTCGCCTACGCCGCGTTCCTCCTCTTGCTCGTTGGCGCAGCCGAGCTCGCAGTCAGGCTCGGCGGCCTCGACCTAAGGCTTCTGCCCCCTTTGCTCTTCTACCAGGAGGCTCTGCCTTCCCTTCACGAGCCCGACCCGGACCCCTGGATCCTCTACCGCCTGCGTCCCGGCGCGCGCGCGGAGCTGCGCGGCCGCGCCTACACGACCAACTCCTTGGGCTTCCGGGACCCGGAGCGCTCCGCGGCCAAGCCCGCCGGGGTGACGCGCGTGGTCTGCCTCGGCGGCTCCAACACCTTCGGCGCCGCCGTACCTGACGGACAGACCTATCCAGCCCAGCTGGAGAAGGCCCTCAACGCGGACTTCCAAGGCCGCTTCGAGGTCTGGAACGCGGGCCTGAGCGCCTCGGTGCCGGGCCAGAACGCGGAGTTGGCCGAGGAGATCCTCCAGCGCTACGATCCGGACGTGCTCATCTTCCAGAAGAACAACGCGGGCCGGCGCGCCTTCCTGCCCGGCCAGGACTACCGCTCCGCCTTCCGCAAGGACCCCGGCCTCTGGATCGAGAACCTGCGCTGCCTGCCTGCCCCGGACCGGGCCTGGGGCCGCGTCCTGGCCCGCGGCGCGCTCTGGCGCGCAGCGGCCGCTGCGCTCAGCCGCTCCCAGCGGATGCCCGTGCTCAACCCCCGGTACGCTTCGGACGAGCCCAACCGGCTGAGGTTCCAGGCCTTCTGGCAGAGGCATCGCGCCGAGCTGCCCATCTTCCTCATGGACAACAGCGGCCAGGAGGGCGGGGACTGGGGCGCGCCGGAGCTCGGCCTCTTCGAGCGCGATTCCCTGCCCGAGGTGCCCTGCCGGGAGTACCTCTACATCCACCCGCCGGCCTGCGCCTACCGCTGGTACGCGCAGGCCATGGCCTGGAAGCTCTCTTTGGCCCTGCCCGGCAAGTTCCGCCCCAAGCCGGGCTGGAAGCCCGCGCGCGACACCTGCCGCAAGGCCCCGGAGCCGGGCTTCGAGCCTCTGGCGAGCGAGGACCAGAGGGCCCGCGCCATCCTGGCCCGCTGGGCCGAAGGAGCCCCGGCTGACGCCGGCCTCAGGAAGGCTCTCTCGAACGCGGCCTGCTCCGGAGGCTCGCGATGAAGCGCCTGGCTCTGGCTTGCGCCGCCACCTTGGCCGCTCTCTGTCTGAGCGAAGCGGCTTATAGAGGCATCCTCCTTTTGCGCTCCGCTCTGAGCCATGACCCGCGAGCTTACACCGTCTACGCCTTGGGCGGCTCGACCACCAATGGGCAGCCCTTCCCCAGGCGCGCCGCTTTCCCGGAGATGGCCAGCGCCATGCTGGAGAGCTCCATGCCCGGCCGGAGCATCCAGGTACGCAATCTGGCCCGCTCCGGGGAGAACATCTACTTCCAGTGGGTGCGGCTGAGGCGCGCCGCGGCCTATCACAAGGGCCAGGGAGCGGTCCTGGTCTATGCCGGAGTCGAGCCGGGCGGCCCGCACCCTGACCAGGGCCTCGGGAGGGCTGCGCGCTGGGGACGCTGGCTGGAGCGCCGGATCTGCGCGCGCTCGTTCGTCCTGGGCGACCTGCTGGCTCTCTGGCGCGGCGCCTTCCGGCGCGGCGCGGCCTTCGACATTTCCTTCTACGACTTCTACCTGCTCCAGGCTGTGCGCTGCGCGCAGGAGAACGGGCTCACCCCCGTGCTCTCCACTCTGGTCTCCAACATCGCGGAAATGGAGCCCAATTTCGCCGGAGACGAGCAGACCCCCCCGGACGAGCCCAAAGCCGTGGAAGGCCTGCGCCTGGAGAAGGCCAAGCTCTGGCGCCGGGCCGCCGCCTATTACGCGGCAACGGCCGCGCCGCAGGAGCCGCTGCGGCCTTGGCTGCTCTACCGGCAGGCCAAGTGCTTCCAGGCTTTGCGCCGCTGGGACGAGGCGCGGGAACTCCACTGGCAGGCCGTGGAATCCGAATACAAACACCGCTTCAACCGGCCCAGCCGCGCGCTCAACGCTGCGGTGCGCCGGACCGCGGCGGAGAGCGGGGCGCTCTTGGCCGACTCGGCCGCTCTCTTCGAGCGCGACTCCCCGCACGGCCTGCCCGGCGGCGCGCTCTTCGCCGACTTCAACCACCCGAACCTGCGCGGCTACGCCTTGCTGGCCCGCAGCTTCGCCGAGGCCTTGGGCGCGCGGCCGCAGGACGCGGATTGGCGGGAGGCGGAGCTGCGCCGGCGCTTCTCCATCAGCGACGAGGACATGGCCGCGGCTTGGCGCAACTCGGGCGCGCTCCTGCTGGAATGCGCCGGCACCCTCTACCCCTGGCCGGAGGATCGGCTGGCCATGGCCCGTCGCGCCTTCACCGAGGCCCTGCGCCTGCAACCTGACGACCGCCGGGCCCGGCTCGGCCTGACCATGGTCAGCGCCCCGAACTGGAGGCCGCTGCTGCGCAGCCGCGAGGCCATGACCCCCTTCTTGGTCTCCCTGGGCCGGGGCCGGCCGCCGAAGCCGGAGCCGGCCGCGCGCGCGGCCGCGCCCAAGGCCCCGGCCGTGCCGGACCCGCGGCAGACCCAGGCCAAGCTCCTCAACGACCGGGCCGTGGCCTTGGGCCAAGCCGGCCGCATCAGCGAGGCCGCTGCGCTGGCGGCGCGGGCCGCGGCCTTGGACCCGGACTCCGGCGAAGCGGCGCTGACCTACGGCACGCTCAAGCTGCGCTTGCAGGACCGGGGGGGAGCGGCCGCGGCTTGGCGCAGAGCCCTGGAGCGGCCCTCCTTGCGCGCCGGCCACGGGACGCGCGCCTTGCTCAAGGAGTCGCTGGGGAAAACGGCCCCGTAGAATCGAAATCCGACGTTCCAGGAGCCACATGATGCATCTCGCGGCCATTCTTATCCTCGGACTCACGGCCAGATCGGACGCCCTTCAGCTCTTCTCGGACCAGGACCTGGCCGCCTCGCAGGAGCGCGCCGATGCCCTCCTCAGGCGCGATGAGATCGCCCCGCTCTGCGCGGTGCTCAGGCGCGACCCGCGCCGCGACTACAAGATCAAACTCCACATCATCAACAGGCTCAAAGCGGAATCCGGCCCCAAGACCGTCCGCTGCCTCATCGCAGCGCTCAAGAGGCACAATGAGCCGCCCGCGCCGCGCCGGAAAGCGTCCATCCCCGAGAATCTCGTCAAGGAAGCCATCATCGAGGACCTCCGGCTCATCACGAAGAAGCCGCTCGAAGTCATCCTGTGGGAGCCGCCCTTCAGCCCGGGCCTGCCCTCGTCCCCCAGGCTTCCCAAGGAGTCTACGAAAGAGACCGCTCGCATCATCTCCGAGGTGGAGGATTGGCAGAGGGCGGCCGCTCCATGCGTCGTGGAAGACGGCCTGGTCCGATCCATCGACGGGATCAAGGTCAATTACCCTGACAGCGAGAAGCTCGGTTGGATGACGGTCAAAGACCCCGGCTCCATCGATCCCAAGCTCGTCGCGCTCGGACATGCCAACGCCAGACCCCCGCTGCCCGCCGGCCATGCCTTGCGCGTGACGCGCTATGCCGCCATCGGCGATCACATCCTGCTCTGCGGCCAGTACGACCCCCCCATTCCCGACGGCTCGTTCAACTGGGTCGTGGACAAGAGCCGGATGAGATACGTCGGCCACTTCCTGGACAAAGATTCCCGGTAGGCCAGCCTAGCGCCGCAGTCTGTCTTTGGCCTCGCGCAAGGCGGCCTTTGAGCGCGCATCCCCGGGC
>JAQUNT010000284.1 GCA_028717525.1 Elusimicrobiota bacterium | reverse complement strand
AACCGGCGCATTCCGGGTTCTCGCGCCCGGCCAGCATGTTGCGGCGGATCCGGCGCATGGTTTCCGAATTCCAGACCGCCTCCAGCCTCGAGCGACGGACATTGCCCAGAGGCCGGGAGACGTCCGCCACGCAGCAAGGCAGGACCCGGCCGTCGGTCTCCACGATCATCTGGATCCACGGCAGGATGCAGAGAGTCGGAGGAGCGGCGCTCATGCGAACAGCTCCCGCAGTTCCGGGAACACGGCGCAGAAATCTTCCTTCCGCAGCCGGTCGAGCGCCCGGGTCCGGCGCCGGAAGTCGTCCAGATGGCCCGACAGGTCTTCCGCGTCCAGGAACCGCAGAGCGGCCTCCAATTGCGCGATGGCCTCCCTCGCGCTCTCCCCGTGTCCCCGGGCGAGCGAATCGATATGGTCCCGGTATTTCTCCGCGGCCTCATGCTTGAGGCGCTTCGGCAAGATCTGGATCCTGTACTCGGCCGGGTCCATGAGCAGATTGATGTGGATGTCGCTGGGCGCTATATACCTCTTCTCGATCCAATCCCGATGGAAGTCCGGGAAGTGCAGGATGTTCATCGCGGACAAGGTCGGGGTGATGATGAACCTGACCCTCGGGCAGATCCGCGCCATCGTCTCGCGGCATTCGACCACATCAGCCCAGCGCTGGCCCTTGCGGAGATATTCCCCCCGCTCCCGCATCCCGTCGAGAGAAGCCTCCACGGTCACGGAATCGAAAAGGTTCCATGCCTCCATCAAGTCCTGCCTGCGCAGCCCCCCCTTCGAGAGATTGGTGTTGTAGCGGAGCCTGACCTGCCGCGATCCCCGCTGGACCAGCCCATCCAGCATCCGGCGGGCTCCCGCGCTGACCAGGGGCTCTCCCCCGGCGAAGTAGACCTCCTCCACCGTATCCAGCAGGGGCTCCACCTGTCCCCACAGGGACTCGAAATCCTCGGTCGGCGTGAGGATCTTGGGGTGGCCCAGCCGGCCGTAAAGGACCAGTTCCTCCTCATACCAGCTGCTGCTCGCGGTGGAATTGCAGGTCCGGCAGCGGAAGTCGCAGATGTTCGAGAACCTGATGTCCAGCAAAGGCAGGGCCAGCCTGGCCACGCTCCCGTCCTCCTCGGTACTCAGGACCGCCGGGAAATGATGCGCGTACAGGAGATTGACCCCCATCCGGTAGCTGGTCCCTCCATGCGCCTCCGTCTCATAGCACTTCGCGCATCCGGGGCTCGTCTCCGAGCGCATCATGCCGAGCCGGATCCGCCTCAAGCTCTCGGAGTTCCAGATGTCACGCAGCGTGGCTCCGTGCAGATCGCCCACGGGGCTTCCCTCCGCGAGGCAGCACGGGAACACCTTTCCGTCGGGCCTGACCTGCAGATGGATCCACGGCATCAGGCAGAACGCCGTCGATGCCTTCAGGAGGACGTCGCGATCCGGAGGGGAGGTCCCGCGGGTCAAGCCACCCCGCCGCGCGCCAGCAGCTCCTGGACGGCGCCCTTGTAGGAGTCGAGGTCGAAGCAGGCGGCCAGCTCGCCTTTGGACAGCGTCTTGGTCACCGCCGGGTCGGCCTGCAGGGACTTCAAGAACGGCTCGCGCGTCTTCCAGGTCTTCATGGCGCTGCGCTGCACCAGCTCGTAGGCGTCCTCGCGCGAGAGCCCGGCGTCGACCAGGCGCAGCAGGACGGTCTGGGAGAAGACCAGCCCGAGCGACCGGTCCAGGTTCTCCTTCATCCGCTCCGGGTGGACCTGCAGGCCGTCGAGGACCTTCTTGAAGCGCGCCAGCATGAAGTCCAGGGCGATGTGGGCGTCGGGCAGGATCACGCGCTCGACCGAGGAATGGCTGATGTCGCGCTCGTGCCAGAGCACGATGTCCTCCACCACCGCGCTTTCGTAGGAGCGGATCAGGCGCGCCAGCCCGCAGAGGTTCTCGCACAGGATGGGGTTGCGCTTGTGCGGCATGGCGGAGGAGCCCTTCTGCCCCTTGCCGAAAGGCTCCTCGGCCTCCAGGACCTCGGTGCGCTGCAGATGCCGGATCTCGGTGGCGAAGCGCTCGATGGCCGCGGCGGAGAGCACCAGGGCGTGGAAGTAGTCCGCGTGCCGGTCGCGCGGCACCACCTGGGTCGCCACCGGCTCGGGCTTGAGGCCGAGCTTGCCCAAGGCCTCGAGTTCGAGCTCGGGGCCCGCCTGGGTGAAGCACCCCACCGCTCCGGAGAGCTTGCCGAAGCCCGCGGTCTCGCGCGCCCGGCGCAGGCGCTCCATGTTGCGCAGGGCCTCGGCGTGCCAGCCCGCGAGCTTGACCCCGAAGGAGATCGGCTCGGCGTGCACCCCGTGGGTGCGGCCCGCCATCCAGGTCTGGGCGTGCGCGCGCGCCAGCGTGCGCAGGCGGCCGGCGACCTCCTCCCAGTCCTTGAGCAGGATGTCCGCGGCCTGGCGCAGCTGCAGGGCCAGAGCCGTGTCCAGCACGTCCGAGGAGGTCAGGCCGTAGTGCAGGTAGCGGTTGACGGCCGGCGCCGAGTCCTGGATCACGGCGCTGACGGCCGCGAGCAGGGCGATCACCTCGTGGCCGGACTGCGCCTCCAGGGCCACGACCTTCTGGTGCAGGCCCTGGTGCGCGGCGGCCTTGAAGGCCTTGAGCTCGGAGGCGGGGATGGCCTTGCGCCCGGCCAGCGCCTCCAGGAAGGCTTCCTCGACGCCCAGCATGAGCCTGAGCCGGTTGTCCTCGGCCCAGATCCCCGCCATCTCGGGGCGGCTGTAGCGTTCGATCATGGGCTCACTCCCCTTCCAGCGTGCCCACCGCCGGGTTCTTGCTCGCGTCGGTCAGGGCGGCCCCCTCGGCGCATTGCGGGCAGGAGTCCGGGGAGAAGACCTGCAGCGGATAGGAGATCAAGGTGCGCACGGGCACGCAGAGGGCCAGGCCCTTGACCGAACGATCCACCACGGCGCCCACCCCCGCCACCTTGCCCCCGTAGGCCTGGACCAGGACCACGATCTCCGCCGTCAGGCGGCCGGTGGTCAGGACGTCCTGGACGATCAGGACGCGCTCGTCGCGCTCGATGCGGAGGTCGCGGCGCAGGGCCATCATCCCGCCGATGCGCTCCGTGAAGATGGCCCGGCATCTCTTGGCGCGCGCCACCTCCTGGGCCAGGGACACGGAGACCATGTTGGGGGCGATGACCACGTCGATGTTCTGGGGGAACTTGGCGGCCAGGGCCTTGGCGATGCGCTGGGCCACGTGCGGGTACTGCAGGACCAGCGCCGTCTGCACGTAGACCGGGCTGTGCAGCCCGGAGGCCAGCTGGAAATGGCCGCTCACCACCGCCCCGTGCTCCTGGAGCAGTCCCAGCACGTCCATCTTGTTCAATGCGCCCATGGTTCCTCCCTCCGGTTCACAATTGCATGAGCTTGGCGAACGCCGCGGTACGCTTCTTGGCCTTGGTCTGAGCCTGCGCCACGGCCCGCTCGATCTCGTCGGCCGCCATCTTGCGCATGCGCGGCTCCAGATCGGGGAGGTTGAGGTCCCCCTTGACCCGGAAGCCGATGGCCGGCCGGCCTAGCTCGTCGACCCACCATTCCGGCAGCTGGCTCTGGTAGCTGGAAAGGCGGGTCAGGATCATCAGGTCCACCGTCTCCTTGCCAAAATCCGCGGTCCCGTCCGCGAAGGCCTTCATCTGGGGGCTGTCCACGTGGAACAGCCGGATCGTCGCCAGGCCCTTCTGGAGGCCGTACTCCCCCTCGATGCGCGCGAAGTCCAGGCTCTTGGGATAGGCCGTGGCCGTGCTGAAGATGGAGAGCTTGTTCATCTTGTGCATGTAGATGAAGGGGAGGAAGACGATGCGCAGGAAGGCGTTGGAGGCCTGCACGGCCGGGATGTCGCCGACCCGGCCCGGGCCGAAGCTCACCCGCACGTCGCCGCTGACGCGCTTGAGGCTGGGAGACACTCCCCGGATGTCCCAAAGCAGGTCCACATTGTTGAAGGCGAAGTTCTTGTGCGCCACGGAGCCGACGGTGATGTGCCCGACCGTATCCGGGAAGTTCCTCGGGATGGCGTACTTGAACGTGCGCACCCAGGTCCGCTGCGGTTGGGCCGCGGACGGCGTGGTGTGCGTGGAGACCTTGGCCGCGATCTCGGAGATGAGGGACTGCGCCTCCTCCCAGCGCACCCGGTCGACCGAGCCCTGGATCGCCACCTCCTTGGGGTCCTTGAGGTCCCGCACCCGCGCCTTGAGAGAGATCTTGGAATCGAGCAGGCGCAGGGCCAGGCGGTCGAGCCGCAGGTCATCCTTCTTCAGGCTCGCGGCGACGGAGAGCCCGGAGAAAGGACGGGTGTAGAAGCGCCCTTCGCCTCCGGTCACCGACAGCGAGATGTCGTCAAGCCCCTCCGATGCCGCCAGAGCGACATCCCCCCCGTCGACTAAGAGGTTGCGGAAGCGCCCCGCGGCGCGGCGCACCTTGATCCGGCCCCTGCGCAGGGCCAGCCGGC
>JAQUNT010000283.1 GCA_028717525.1 Elusimicrobiota bacterium | reverse complement strand
TCTCGGGGGGGCGCGGCAAGGGGCTCGCGCAATTCCTGTTCGAGGACCAGAAGGGGAACTGCGAGTTCTTCGCCACCGCCGCCGCGGTCATGCTGCGCCATGTGGGCGTCCCCGCGCGGTTCGTGGCGGGCTTCCTGGCCGAGGAATGGAACGAGTACGGGAGGTTCTACGACGTGCGCCAGGGCTCGGCCCACGCCTGGACCGAGGCCTACATCGGCGGGCGCTGGGTCACCTTGGACGCCACCCCGCCGGCCGGATTCTCCCAGGCGGCGGACGCTTTCTACAAACGCCTCGAGCGCATGATGAGCGCCCTGGAGATGCGCTGGTACCAGCAGGTCATCGGCTATGACGGCTACGTCCAGCGCAACACCTTCTTCCGCCTGAGCCAGGCGGTCTCTCCCGAGCGCGTGCTGGCGCGGGCCAAGAGGCTCGCCCTGCCGGGCGGCCTGGCCGCGGCCGCCGCGGCCTGCGGCTTGGGCCTTTGGCGGCTGCGCGGCCGGCGCCGCCGCGCCCCGCGCACCCTCTTCGAGCGCGCCCAGGCCCTGCTCGACGACGCGGGCCTGCCCCGCGAGGCCCACCTCACGCCGCTGGAGCACGCCCGCCGGCTCGGCCGGGCCCGCCCCGAGCTCGCGGGCCTGGTCCCGCTCGTCGAGCTGCATTACCTCGAGCGCTACCGCGGCCCGGCCCTGGACGCCGCCCAAAGCCGGCGCGCCGAGCTCCTGCTCGCGGACCTCGGCCGGGCCCTGCGCCGCTGAGCGGCGCCGTCAAGCCTTGGCCTGACCTTCCCCGGTCAGGCTTTCCAGCTCGGAGACCGCCCGGTCGAGCTCCTCGACCAGCGGGCCGCCTCCAGCCTGGCCCAGCGCGCCGACCACCGCCCGGTAGTACCAGAGGGTCCCGTCCTTGCCCCCGTTGCAGCGGGCCCAGACGGTCTCGCCGAAGACGCGCCAGTCGGCGAGGACCGCGCGCGCGGTCTGCAGCTTGTCGCAGGCCTGGATCAGGCGCACGGAGGGCGAGGCGGTGCGCAGGCGCGCGACGAAGGACTCCTTGCGCGCCCGCCAGTCGGGCTGGCGGGCGGAGTCCGTGTCGGTGCAGCCGCGCACGATCGCGGCCACGTTCGCGCCGAAGTGCTCCCGGACCTCCGCCTCGGCGGGCGGGCCCCCCTGGTCCTCGATGGCGTCGTGCAGCAGGGCCGCGATGGCCTCGTCTTCCGTCGCCCCGTACGCCTTCGCGGCGCCGACCACGCCCAGGATGTGCAGGAGGTAGGGGATATCGGTCCCCTTGCGCGGCTTGCGGTGATGGAGCCGGCTCGCCATCAGGAGCGCGGCGTCGAAGCGTTCGGAGAGCTCCTTGGGCAGGGAGCCCGGGTTCCCGTCGGTCGTCATGTCCACGGCTATCATACCACAAAGCCCTTTTGCTACAAAAAGGGGGACCCCGGAGGAGGCGCCCATGAGGACCATCGACCTGACGCGCACCTGCGGCGGGATCGCGCTGGCGCTGGCGTCCGCGGCCCAGGCCGTCCTGGCGGCGCCCTCGGCTCCGCCGGGATTGCGGAAGGTCTTCAAGGGCCGGGAGGCCTGCTTCATCCTCTACGACATGGGGTCCCGCCGGGCCGCGGCCGAATACGGCCCGGAGCTCTGCTCGGAGCGCCTCTACGCCTGCTCCACCTTCAAGGTGCCGCTGGCTTTGATGGCCTTCGACCGGGGCCTGCTCGCCGACGAGAACACGCGCATCCCGTGGGACAAGGTGTCCCGCCGGCTGCCGGGCTGGGACCAGGACCAGACGCCGCGGACCTGGCTGGCGCGCTCCGCGGTCTGGGTCTCGCAGGGCCTCGCCGCGCGCATCGGCATGGCCCGGCTCAAGCGCTACCTGGCCGACTTCCGCTACGGCAACCAGGACATGTCGGGCGGCCTGACGCAGGCCTGGCTGGGCTCGAGCCTCAAGCTCTCCGCGCACGAGCAGCGCGTCTTCATGGAGCGCTTCTGGAGGGGCCGGCTGGCGGTCTCGCGGCGCGCCGTGGAGCTCGTCAAGAGCTGTCTGGTCTGCGAGACGTCCCGGTCCCGCGCCGAGCTCTGCGGCAAGACGGGCTCGGCCGCCTTGGGCGCCTGGGACGACCCGGCCGCGGGCCGGCTGGGCCGATTCGTCGGGCACCTGCAGGCCGAGGGCCGGGAGTACATCGTGGTCACGGACTTCCGCGGCCCCCCCGCGCCCGGCTCGCCCGGCGCCGAGGCCCGGCGGCTGGCGGAGCGGGCCCTGGCCGAGCTGGACCTGTTCTGAGCGCCGGGGCTACTTCGGCCGCGCCAGCACCAGCCGCCAGCGCGCGCCGTGCAGGCCGACGGTATCCCAGAGCGCGGACTTGGCCACCACTTCCTTGCCGCCGGTCTGGGAGAACTTGTACTCGCCCCTGCCCTGGGCGCGGGCGGCGATGCGTTTGCCCAAGGCCAGGAGCTCCGGATACGGGCTGTAGAGGGGGTCGCTGAAGATCATCTTGCCGATCTCCGGCTTGTCCGCATCGTAGAGGACGCGCCCCGAGGTGTCCATGACCCAGAAGTACCGGCCGTCCTTGCCCTGCAGGGGGTCCAGCGCGGCGGCCAGCAGGTCCTCCGGCTTGACCAGGACCCCGACGCCGCCGGCGAACTCCTTCTTGCCGGAGAAGAGGGGGCGGTAGATGCCCACTCCCACGAAACCCTCGACCGCGGTGAAGACCTCGCCCATGACGGGCTTGTGGCTCTTGAGCAGCTTCACGGCGTGGTCCTGTTTCGAGATGTCGGTCCCCACGAAGCGCTCGTTCTCCTTCGGGGCTACGGCCGTGAGCTTGCCCTGCCGGTCCATGACCGCGCAGGTCGCGACGGGGAGGCCCTGGCGGAGGCCTTCCAGAGTCCCGGCGGGATCCGCGGCCGTCTTGGGCGCGGCCTGCGCGAGCGCGGAGTCGATGCGGGACAGGACCGCCGTGACGGCCTGGCGGGCCTCCTTCAGGGCGGCGGCGTCGGTGGACGGCGCGGACTCCGCGGCCTGCGCGAACGGAGCCTGGAGCAGAAGAAAGGCTGCGGCGCAGACGATGTTCCTCATGGACCCTCCTGGGGGCGGACTGACAGCCGGCATGCGGCAAGTATAGGACAGAAAGGCGGGTGTGGCAAGCCGCAGAAGAGGCAAATTAGAGTATTATTTACCAGTATGCTGGAACAAGGTCCCGGACATGCCGCCTGCGGAGCGGCCCGCGCCGCGCTCATCCTGCTGCTGGCCGCGGCCGGGAGCGGCTGCGCCGGCAACCGCGTGTACGTCGACCCGGCCAAGACCGCGGCCGAGATGCGGGCGGACGAGCAAAGTTGCCGGGCCCGGACCGCGGACTCCTCCGAGGAACTGCGCGAGCAGGCCTACGGCGAGTGCATGAAAGCCGTGGGCTATCAGGCGGTCTCCCAGTCCGACGTGGGCAAGGTCAAGGGCTTCTCCAAGTCCTGGGTGGACCAGGACGTGGACTTCAAGGTCTACGAGGCCGTCTTCATCGACTCGGTCGACGCCAGCGAGGTCGCGACCAAGCGCGCCGGCCTGATGGGACTGCTGGACGAGAAGGTCAAGCCCACCCCGCAGGAGGCCGCGGAGCTGGCCGCGCGCATGCGGGAGGCGATGGTCAAGTTCCTGGGCCCGGTCATCAAGGTGGAGACCACGCGCGAGGCCGTGGCGGGCCGGAAGGCGATGGCGCTCCGGTGCTTCCTCGAGAGCGTCAAGGGCGCGGATCCCGAGGCCAACGTGGCGGCGAAGATCTTCATCCATACGACCGTCTCCAGCGCGGAGGCGGTCATGCGCTGCGTCATGGACGACGCCGCGACCGGGGCCCCCTTGATCACCTTGGCGGACAAGCACTCCCCGAACCAGTTCACGGACGACAACGTCACCATGCTGGGCAGCGAGGGGTTCACGCGCTGGACCGGCGCCTACCGCATCATGGAACACTGGGCCGACCGCCTGGCCGCGTTCCTGGCCGCCAAGCGGGGCCAGCCCTACAAGTCCCCGTTCGTGAAGAAGGTCATCTAGCCGTGGCCGACGCTGCGCCGCCGCGCAGCCTGGGGCGGAGCGTCCTGCTCTGCCTGCCCATGCTGGTGCTGACCGGCCTCATGCTCTCGGGCGGCAGGCTCCCCGCCGACTTGCCGCACCGCGTAGCTTTGGTCCTGACCTACGCGGCCTTCAACGCCGGCTTCTTCCTCATGCTCCACACCGGCAAGACCGACCGCTGGCGCGCGGCCCTCTACGTCTCCTACGCCCTGCTCTTCATCCTCTCCTTCGTCAGCCACCTCGTCGAGGCCCGGGGCACCATGCTGCTCACGGAGGAGACGGCCTACGCCGGAGGTACGCCCTTCTGCCACATCGTCATCCCCATGACCTTGATACCCGCGGCCCTGACCAAGACCATCATCTTCCCGGGCACCATGACCGGGACCTACGCCGCGATCGCCGCCATGTTCGTCATCTGGATCGGCGCCT
>JAQUNT010000282.1 GCA_028717525.1 Elusimicrobiota bacterium | reverse complement strand
GGACGGGCCGGCTCTCGCCAAGATCCTGGAGCGGCTGCTGGCCGAGCCGGACTTTGCGGGGGCTTCGGGCCGCAAGGCGCAGGCCCTGGTGCGCAGCCTGCAAGGCGCCGCGCAGCGGACCTTGGAGCATCTGGACCCGGTCCTCTCCCCTCAAAGGCCCTTAGAGTAAGTTAAGAAAGTTGACCCGTGGCACCCTTGCGTGACCGTGGCCCGGCTGTTACACTGATGCCGTGAGGCCATCTCGCGCCTGCCTGGTCCTGCTGTTGCCGATCTTCGCCTCCGCGGCCAAGGTCAGCGAGGTACCGCAGTTGTCATCGGAGATCGGCACGGGGCAGCGCCTCAACCTGTCCGGCTCCCGGACCGGAACGCCGGGACTGACTCCCAGCCTCCAGGGCTCCCAGCCGACTCTGCAGGGCAGCCTCCTGCCGCCGTCGGCCATCCCCCAGGTCTCGGTCTCCGTCTCCCCGGTGGCTGACGGGGTCAAGGACCAGGCCCCGCCGCTCCAGACCGCCGCACCGGGATCCCCGGGCCAGCTCGAAGGGACCGTGCGCCAGTCCGCGGAGCTCGGGGCCGGGATGGAGACTCCTTCCGGACCGGTTGCGGAGGAGCAGGTCCGCCAAGCGGCGGCCCTATTCGACGGCGCGGCCCGCTCCCTCGCGGCCCCGGCCGAGTCCGCGCCGGGTTATTCCCCGCGCCTCATCACCGCAGCCGCCCAGGGCGAGGGCCGCAGGGACTGGTCCATAGGCGGCAAGCCCGCGACCTACCTGGGCGGAGGCGGCTTCAAGGACATCATCGTGCACCCGGACGACCCGGAGGTCCTGCTCACCCTCTTCACCCAGGCCGGCTCCAACGACGCGCCGGGCAGCCGCAGCGAGCGCAACCTGGACCTCGGCCGCCATCGGCCCCTGGAGCAGCTGGGTCTGGCCCCGCGCGTGCTGCAGCTGGGAGCGCTCAAGGTGGAGCGCAGCCGCGGCGAGCGGCAGGTGTCCTACTACATGCAGGAGCGCGTCCGGGGCCGGGCCTTGAGCCAGGGCTCGACGGCGGACCTGCCTCTGGTGCGGGTCCTCTTCGACCGCCTGGTGGCGGCCCGCATCAAGCTGACCGACCGCGTTCTGATGCTCGAGAACATCATGGTGGGCACCACGCGCTCCCAGCCCGTGCGCCAGGCCTTCGTGGTGGACACCGGCGAGGCGGTCAAGGTCGCGGACCGCAGCCTCATGGACAGGCTGGCCCGCAGGCCGGACCCCCTGCGCGAGTACTACGACGCCCTGTACCGCGAGATCGCGGCCAGCCTGGGCAGCCCCCGCCGCCGAGGCTGAATCGGGCTCTACGGGCGCCCCAAATTGCTAAAATGCGTCGGTGCCCAATAGAATACTCGTCATCCGGCTCTCTTCCTTGGGCGACGTCATCCTGACCGCTCCGGTCTATAAGAACCTCAAGGCGCATTGGCCGGACTGCCGGATCTCGGTGCTGGTCAAGCCCGCCTACGCGGGCATCGCGGCCGGGATGTCCGGAGTCGACGAGGTCATCCCCTTCACCGGCCTGCTCAGCGCGCTGCGCCGCGTCGAGGCCGGAGGCTTCACGCACCTGCTCGACCTGCACTCCAATTTCCGCTCCTGGCTCATCCGCCAGCTCTGCGCGGTGCCCCAGGTCAGCGTCTACCGCAAGGACGCCCTGCTGCGGCGCCTCTTCGTCTTCCTAAGGCTCCCCTTCCCCGCCCTGGAGCGCCACAACGTGGAGCGCTACCTCGCGGCCCTGGCCGCCTGGGACGTCCCGGTCCGGGAGCGCTGGCTCAGCCTGGGAGATTACGGCGGCCCAGGGGCCACCGCCCCCGCAGGCGCAGATCGTCCTCAGCTCGCCGGAGGGGGCGGCGGTTCCTTCAGAGTCCTCATCCTGCAGAGCGCATTCCTGGGCGACAGCCTCCTGACCTTGCCCCTGGCGCGCGACCTCAAGGCCATACTGCCGGACTGCCGCGTCACCGTCCTCACCTTGCCCAAGACCGGGGCCTTGTTCAAGGACTCCCCCCACGTCGACGATGTCGTGCTCGACGACAAGCGCGGCATACATCGCGGCCCGCGCGGGACCTGGCGCCTGGCCCAGAACCTGCGCCGCCGGAAGTTCGACCTGGCCTTGATCCCCCACCGCTCCCTGCGCAGCGCGGTCCTGGCCCGCCTGGCCGGCATCCCGCGCCGCATCGGCTCCGCGGCCAGCGCCGGCCGCTGGCTCCTGACCGACGCGGTGCCCTTCACCTGGCTGATGCACGACCTGGAGCGCAACCTGGCCCTGCTGCAACCTTTGCAGCCCGGCATCCGCCCCCGGCCGGACGAATCCGTGTTCGTGGCCAGGGACGCCCAGGCGACCCAGACCATCGGCATGAGGCTGCGCGAAGAGGGCGTGGCTGTTGACGAGCGCCTGGTGGGCCTGCATCCCGGCTCGGTCTGGGCCACCAAGCGCTGGCTCCCGGAGCGCTTCGCCGCCCTGGCCCGCGGCCTGCGCGCGCAGGGCCTGCGCGTGGTCCTGGTCGGCGGCGAATCGGACCGGGAGCTCTGCGGCCGCATCGCCGAGGACGGCGGGGCCCTGGACTGGTCGGGGCGCACGGACCTCATGGAACTCAAGGCCCTGATGGGACGGATGTGCCTGTTCGTGACCAACGACTCCGGCCCCATGCACCTGGCCACCGGCCTGGGCGTTCCCACGCTCGCGATCTTCGGCCCCACCACCCGGGAACTGGGCTTCTTCCCCTACGGCGCCGGGCACCGGGTGGTGGAGAAGGACCTGGCCTGCCGGCCCTGCAGCCTGCACGGGGGCAAGGCCTGCCCGGCCGGGCATTTCCTCTGCATGCGGCTCATCACGGCCGAGGAAGTCCTGGCCCAGGCCCTGGAGATGACGGCGCGCCAGGGCGAGCCGTCCCCGGAGGGCGGCCGTGCTCCTCTCCCGGAGGGGACGCGGTGAACATCCTGCAGATCGAGGACGAGCCCTGGGACTCCGGCATCGCCCACTACGCCCTGACCCTCTCGGCCCAGCTCCGGCGCCTCGGCCATCAGGTCCATTTCTGGGGCCGCGTGGGCTCTCCGCTGCTCGACGAGGCGCGGCGGTCCGGGCTGCGCGCGCTGGGGCTGCGGCGTCCCTGGTCCCGGCTGCGCGGACTGCGCGCCGAGTTGCGCGCCACGGGCATCGAGCTGGTCAACGCCCACACCGGCACCGGCCACGCCCTGGCCGCGGCCTTGGCCGCCGGCAGCGGCGCGGCGCTGGTGCGCACGCGCGGAGACGCCCGCCCCGCGGCCAAGCACCCGCTGGCCCGGCTCCTGGCGCGCCGGACCGCCGCCTACATCGCCGCCAACTCCGCCATAGCCCGGCAGCTCACCGCCGCCTTCCCGGGCGCGCGGGTCGCCACCGTGTTCCAGGGCATCGCGGCCGGGCCGGCCCTGCCCCTGCCCGAAGAGCCCGTCTTCGGCCTGCTGGGCCGGCTGGACCCGGTCAAAGGCCATGAGACGGCCCTGCAGGCCCTGGCTTTACTCCGGCGCGAGCATCCGGAGGCGCGCCTGCGCGTCGTGGGCGGCGCAGCGCAGCCGCGGCGGGAAGCCCTGGAGGCCAGGGCCAAGGCCCTGGGCCTGGAGGCCTGCGTCCGGTTCACAGGCTTCGTTCCCGACGCCGCGGCCGAGCTGGCGCGCTGCCGGGTCGGGGTAGTGGCCTCCACCGGCTCGGAAGCCGTGTCCCGCGCCGCCCTGGAGTGGATGGCCGCGGGGCGGCCGGTCGCGGCTTCGCGCGTGGGCTGCCTGCCGGACCTGGTGGAGGAAGGCGCGACCGGCTTCCTGTTCCCCCCGGGGGACTCGGCGGCCTTGACGGGCGTCCTGGCGCGCTTCCTGCGGGAGCCGGCCCTGGCCGGGCGCATGGGCGCCGCGGCGCGGCGCCGCTACGAGGAACGCTTCAGCCTGGAGCGCTTCGGCGCCGAGACGCTGAAGGTCTATGGCAAAGCCATTCGATCTGTTCCATCTTGACGGCGAGCGCGGCCTGCGCGGCGGGGAGCGCCAACTCCTCTACCTGGCCGCGGCCCTGCGCGCCCGCGGCCACCGCAACACCGTGGTCTGCCGTGGAGGCTCGCCCCTAGAGGCCGAGGCGAGGCGCCAGGACTTCGCCGTCGAGTCCCTGCCCTTCTTCATGGAGTGGGACCCGCTCTCGGCCTGGAAGCTCCGGCGCCTGGTCCGGAGCGCGCAGCGGCCGGTGCTGCACGCGCACACCGCCCACGCCGCGGCGCTGGCGGCCTGCGCCGGCCCCTGGGCCGGACTGCCCTGGGTCGCGCACCGGCGGGTGGACTTCGAGCTCAGCGGCTGGCTCAGCCGGAGGCTCAAGTACGACCGCGCCGGCCGAGTGGTGGCCGTTTCCGGCGCCATCGCGCGCATCCTGGAGCGCTCCGGCGTGCCTTCTGCCCGCATCTCCGTGGTCCACGACGGGTTGCCCGTCGGGAGGCGGGAGAGGGAG
>JAQUNT010000281.1 GCA_028717525.1 Elusimicrobiota bacterium | reverse complement strand
GGATCCCATCCCGGCGGTCGACCACAAGCTGATCGACGCCAAGGACATCGTCTTGCTCAAGGGCAAGGTCCTGTCCTCGGGGCTGTCCGTCTCGCAACTGGTCTCGACGGCCTGGGCCGCGGCTTCCACATTCCGCGGCTCTGACATGCGCGGCGGAGCCAACGGCGCGCGCATCCGCCTGGCGCCGCAGAATGACTGGGCGGCGAACCAGCCGGCCCAACTGGCCAAAATCCTCAAGACCCTGGAGGGCATCCGGGATGCGTTCAACAGCGCCCAGCGAGGAGGCAAGAAGGTCTCCCTGGCCGACCTGATCGTCCTGGCCGGCTGCGCCGGCGTCGAGAAAGCCGCAAAGGCTGCTGGGCACAAGGTGACGGTCCCCTTCAAGCCGGGGCGCATGGACGCCTCGCAGGAGCAGACCGACGTCTCCTCCTTCGCCGTTCTGGAGCCGGCCGCGGACGGCTTCCGCAACTACCTTAAGGCGAAGTTCTCCGTGCCGGCCGAGGAGCTGCTGGTCGACAAGGCGCAGCTGCTGACGCTGACCGCTCCGGAGATGACGGCGCTCGTGGGCGGGATGCGGGTCCTGAACGCCAACTTCGGACAGTCCAAGCACGGCGTCTTCACGAAGCGCCCAGAGGCGCTGACCAATGACTTTTTCGTGAACCTGCTCGACATGGGCACGGAGTGGAAGCCGGCCGCGAAGGAGGCCGACGTGTTCGAAGGCCTCGACCGCGCTACGGGCAAGGCGAAGTGGACGGCCACGCGGGTCGACCTCATATTCGGGGCCAACTCGCAGCTGCGCGCCTTGGCCGAGGTCTACGGGAGCTCGGACGCGCAGGAGAAGTTCGTCCACGACTTCGTGGCTGCGTGGGACAAGGTGATGAGCCTCGACCGCTTCGACCTGGCATGACCCTGAAGCTGTAGCCCAGGACAAGGCCGAGCCGGCAGAGATGCCCCGACCGCGGTCTTGCCGACCTGCAGTTTTCGGGCCAGTTCGTTCTGCTTATGCCCCCGCAGAAGCCGCAAGAACCTGATCCTCTCGCCCAAGTTCTTGGGCGGGGCCATCCTTTGAGCCTGCTCTTGCAGGCTTAACTTTCTGGGGATCGAAGGGAACGGGCACAAGGAAGCCAGTCCGCCGGCAGGCGGTTAGCAGTAAATCCCGAACTTCAAGCCACTCCGGGCCGCTCTGCTGCCCACGATGAGTCCGAACCGGACTCGAACCCTCCCCCGTGGGAGGGTTTCTTGTTTCCCGCCGTCCAAACTGCTTGAATAGCCCCAAGGCGATGGAGTTCGCCTGAACCGCCCCGGGTCCGGGGCTGATGACTCCTACCGATGTCGGTAGGGGTTCCTTTTTTGTGAGGTCACAACATGGACACCATCTACGCCGCGACCTGCATCACCCTGCTGGTCTTCATCGCCAGCGTCTTCTCCGTCGAACTCGCGCTCTCGGCGGCCATCATCGAGATAGCGGTCGGCGTCATCGCCGGGAACTTCCTGGGTCTGGAGTCGGCGCCCTGGATGGACTTCCTCGCGGGATTCGGAGGCATCCTCCTGACCTTCCTGGCCGGCGCCGAGGTGGACCCGAAGATCATGCGCGAGAAGTTCAAGGAGAGCCTGCTCATCGGCGGGATGTCCTTCATCATCCCCTACTTCGCCGCCATCGCCTGCTGCCGCTGGGGCGCGGGTTGGACCTGGAACGCATCCCTCATCGCCGGCTGCGCCCTGTCCACGACCTCGCTGGCCGTGGTCTACGCGGTCCTAGTCGAGACCGGACTGACCAACACGGAGATCGGCAAGATCATCATGGCCGCGACCTTCGTCACGGACTTCGGCGTGGCCATGGCCCTGTCCCTGACCTTCGCGGAGTACAACCGCTATACCCTGTTGTTCATCCTGGGCTCGGCGCTTCTCATCGTGGCAGCGGCCCGCTGGCTGCCGGGAGTGTTCCTGCGCTACGGCAAGCGGGTCATCGAGCCCGAGATCAAGCTGCTCTTCTTCCTGCTCTTCTGCTTCATGGCCCTGGCCAGACTGGGCAAAGGGCACGCGGTCCTGCCGGTGTTCATCCTGGGGCTGTGCCTGGCCGCGATGTTCCGCGAGCATCAGGAGCTCCAGAAGAAGCTCCGGGTCGTGGCCTTCGCCATGGTCACGCCCTTCTTCTTCATCAAGGGCGGCATGAGCGTCTCCCTCGGCGCCATCCTGGCCCAGTGGCCGCTGTTCCTGATCCTGTTCGGGGTCAAGGTCGCGTCCAAGTTCGCCGGGGTATGGCCCCTGGCGCGGCGATATGTCTCGGACCACGCTGAATATGCGACGCTCTTGATGAGCACCGGGCTGACCTTCGGGACCATCTCATCGCTCTACGGCCACCAGGCCGGCTACATCGACAAAGGGCAGTTCTCGATCCTGGTGGCGGTGGTCATCGGCACCGCCATCGTCCCGACCTTCATCGCGCAGAGGTGGTTCTCCCCGGCGCTGCCTGAGGCGGAGGTCGAGGAATTGCTGGCCCGGGAGGAGGAGAGCCCCTGACTCGGCCCGTATGAAAAGCCCTCAGCAACGGGGCTGGTCCGGCGGCTTCCGCGGCACAACGGCCCAATCCGGTCTGGGTCCAATACCGGCAGAGGACATGGGCTTTTCGGACCAGAGGGCTCGGCGGGATTTGGGCTATGATGAGGTCATGCCGGCTCTTCGGCGGCTGACCGCGGTTTCTCTGTCCCTTGCGCTCGTCCTGGCGCAGGGCCAGGAAGCCTTGGCGGCGATCCGCGCGGTGGTTCCAGTCAAGACCGGCGGGGCGGTCATTCCCGCGGCGATCCCGGCGGCCGCGATGGCCGGCGTCGCCGGACCCCGTTTCGCCGGGACTGCAGGGCTTTCGCCGAGGCTCGCCCCGACCCTCTCGGGCAGTCTGACTCCCGTCCCTATCCCGCTGGAGCCGCGGACCGGCCCGGCGGCTTCCGGGCTGCGCGCGACGGCCGTCGGGGCGGGTCTTCCCGCGTCCCCGGCGTTCCTTCCCGAAGCCGCCGCGCGGCGTGCCGCGGCGGAGCCGATCGTCCCGACGCCAGGGGAGTCGGACGAGAGTGAAAGGCTGCGCGCCTCATTTTCAATTCTCCAGGGTCTCGCCGCCCCGGACTCCGCGGGCGGGGAGCGGACCGGGCGCTTCGCCGCCGCGTTCGACGGCGCCCTGGAGAAGAGCCGCCGAGGCCCCGCCGACCCCGTCGTTCAGGCCGATCCGGAGGCTGGGCGGGCGCGCCCGCTCCCGCGCCTGAGCGCCCCGGTCCGCAAGGTCCCGGTCGAGAAGGGGGGCGGGCTCAAGAGCCCGTCGCCGCGCGGGACGCCGTCCTCGGCCTGGGGATTCATCAAGGCGAACCGCTTCCTGCTCGCGGCCGGCGCGGGCGCCGCCATCGGCCTCGCGGGCGTCAACCTGGCCGTGCTCCCGGTCCTGAGCCTCATGCCCGGGCTGTTCTTCGGCGCCTTGCCCTGGCTGGCCGCGCCTTTCATCGGCCTCAACGTGTACAAGTCCTTCGCGCATTACAGCGTGGTGAAGGAATCCCGCACCTTGCTGGGATTCCTCGTCATCACCGCGGCGGGACTCGCGATCTCGGCGGGCGTCACCATGGGGATGACGGCCTGGCTGCCGGTGGTCGACCCGGCGAGCTTCGCGGCCGCGGCCATCCCCGGCCTGGGGACCGGCGGTTTCAGCCCCATGCAGTTCATGCTTCCGATCATCGGCTTGTTCACCGGCGCGGCGCTCCTCTACAAGCGCGCGCGCGGCGTGAACGACGGCTCGGCGCAGCGGGAGTATAGGCCCGGCTGGAAGGGGTCGCTCCTGCGCATCTATGATCAGGCGGTCGGACTCGTGGTCAACCCCCGCACCGCGCCCTTCCTCGAGAAAGCCGGCCAGTTGGGCGAGAAGGGGACCGAGCTCATCAATAAGGCCTTCCCCAGGTTCATCGACATCGTGGGCATCCCCGCCGTGACGGTCCTGCTTTCTATGACCATGGCCGCGGGCGGGCTCGGCCTGCTGAGCGCCTTCGGAGGCTATTACGTCACCGCCTTCGCCGGCATGGCCGTGGGATTCGTCGCGCTTCTGGCCGCCTATGCCGCTTTCGGCGCCCGCGGCAAAGACTTCAAGGAGATCCTGAAGGCCGCGCTCTTCGGCTTCAGCATCTCCTCGAGCAGCGCGACCATGCCGACGGAGAAGGAGACCCTCAAGGCCATGGGCGTCTCGCGCAAGACGCGCGACGCCGTGGTGCCGCTGGGCGGGGTGTTCAACATGTTCGGCACCGCGCTCTACATGGGCCTGACCGCCTTCTACGCGCTGTCCATGTTCGGCGCGGCTCCGACCTTGGCGCAGTATCTCAACACGGCGCTAACCGTCCTCGTCATCGCCATGGGCGCGCCCGGCATACCCGCCTCCAACATCACCTTGCTCGACCCCGTCCTGCGCCAGACGGGCCTGCAGTCCGGCCAGATCAGCAAGGTCTACACGATGAT
>JAQUNT010000280.1 GCA_028717525.1 Elusimicrobiota bacterium | reverse complement strand
GGCCCGGCAGATGGCGGCCGCGGGCCTCAAGGACTTCCCCGGCGACGAGGCGCTCGCGGCCCTGCTCAAGGAGCTGGAGGGAGCCGGTGCCTAGGGTCTGGGCGGCGCTCCTGGCGGCGCTCTGCGCCGCGCCTGCGGTAGCGGAAGTTCCGCAGGTGCCGGCCGAACGCACTACCGTACGGCCGGCGCCTGCGGCCTGGGGCTCTGCCCCAGGGGAAGTTCCGCAGGTGCCCATGACGGACAAGGCACTTCCTGAAGTCCGTCAGGGCGTCGGCGCTCCCGCGCCGACGCCGGCCTGGGTCCAGGACCCCTGCGCGGGCATCGACTGCGGCTCGGCCGTGGCCGGGGTGGGCCGGGCCGACCTCCTGCCGGAAGTGCGCATCTCCAGCGCCCTGGCCTACGCGCAGGCGGTCAAGAGCCTCTCCGCCTCCTTGGCCGAGACCATCACCCTCAACGAGCGGGCCTACGGGGAGGGGCGGGGGCAGTCCGCGGACAGCGCGATCAAGAACCTCGCGGAGTCGCCCCTGGGCAGCGCCCTGATGAAGATCTACGGCGGGCGGAACTCCGACACCGTCTCGGTCGCCATCCAACTGCGCGTCCTGGCCGACTCGGAGTCCAAGGTCTTCGCCCAGGAGTTCCTCGACGCCGCGGCGCGCACCCTCTACGTCCGGCTGCTGATGCACCGCAGCACCCTGGACTACCTGCGCGCCGCCCAGCGCCCGGCCGCGGCGCGCACGCGCGCCGCGCGCGGCGAGGCCGCTCTGGAGAGGAGCCTGCAGGAGCCCTTCACCCTCTACCCGGGCCGGCACGTGCGCATGTCCTCCCAGGACATCCGGGTCGGGCGCAAGAACGAGTTCACCCTCTGGGTCCAGGACGACGACGCGGGCCTGACCTGGGTCGAGCAGTGGCCCGCGGGCGGGGCCGACCTGCTCCGGGGCGGCGAGGTCGCGGCCAAGTACGTCTTCGACCGGCGGCTGAAGGATTGGTCCTTGGCCGGCCGGCCCGGCGCGCCGCTGCCATAAGTTCGTACAATAGCCCCCCTATGCAGACACTGGAGACCTTGCTCGGACGCGCCAGCGACTTCATCTGGGGCTACCCCCTCGTCGTGCTCCTCTTCGGGACGCACATCTTCCTGACCCTGCGCCTGCGCTTCGTCCAGAAGCACATCGGCCGGGCCATCCGGATATCGCTCGAGAAGGGCGCGGAGGGGGAGGGCGACATCAGCCATTTCGGGGCCCTGACCACGGCGCTGGCCGCGACCATCGGGACGGGCAACATCGTGGGCGTGGCCACCGCCATCGTCGCGGGCGGGCCGGGCGCGGTGCTCTGGATGTGGCTCACCGGAGTCTTCGGCATAGCCACCAAGTACTCCGAGGCCCTGCTCTCGGTCAAGTACCGCATCGTCACCCCGGCCGGGACCATGGCCGGCGGGCCCATGTACGTGCTCGAGCGCGGCCTGGGCCGGCGCTGGCTGGGCCTCGTCTTCGCCGCCTTCACGGCCGTGGCCGCCTTCGGCATCGGCAACATGGTGCAGGCCAACTCCATCTCCACCTTGGTCCACGACACCGTGGGGATCTCGCCTTGGGCGACGGGGGTGGTCATGACCATCCTGACCGCCGTCGTCATCCTGGGCGGCATCAAGTCCATCTCCCGGACCTGCGAGGCCTTGGTCCCCTTCATGGCCATCTTCTACGTGGCCGGCTGCCTCGTCATGCTGGTGATGCACGCCTCCACCTTGCCGGCCACGATCCGGCTCATCCTGAGCAGCGCCTTCACCGGGCAGGCCGCCCTGGGCGGCTTCGCCGGGGCCGGCATGAAGGAGGCCCTGCGCTACGGCATCGCCCGGGGGCTCTTCTCCAATGAATCGGGCTTGGGCAGCGCGCCCATCGTGGCCGCGGCCGCCCAGACCAAGTCCGCGGTCCGGCAGGCTTTGGTGTCCTCCACCGGCACCTTCTGGGACACGGTGGTGGTCTGCCTCATGACCGGGCTGGTCATCGTCAACTCGGGAGACTGGACCCAGGGCCTCAACGGCGCGCGCCTGACCAAGAGCGTGTTCGCGGACATCCCTTACGTGGGGCCGACCGTCCTGACCGTGGGCCTGCTGACCTTCGTCTATTCCACCATCCTGGGCTGGTCCTACTACGGGGAAAAGGCCGCCGAATACCTGTTCGGCGTCAAGGCCGTCAAGCCCTACCGGCTCCTGTGGGTCGCGGCGGTCATGGTGGGCTCGGTGGCCACCTTGCCCGCGGTCTGGGCCTTCGCGGACATCGCCAACGGCCTCATGGCCCTGCCCAACCTGGTCTCCTTGCTGGTCCTGGCCCCGGTGGTGGCGGCCGAGACGGACGCCTACTTCAAGGAGCCGGGTTCTCCCGGCGCCTGACCGGCTTGGCCGCGTGGATGGGCTGGTTGTTGTGGCGCAGGGCCGACCAAGTGTAGCGGTTCTGCGGGTTCCAGAGGATCCAGTTGGTCACGCCTTGGCGGGCCGCGGCCAGGATCTGGGCGCGCACCTGCTCCGCATTGTAGCGGAAGCCCAATGAGAAGTCCTGGAAATAGGGCCGCAGGCGCCAGGCGTCCGCCCCCAGGCGGGCTACCGCGTCGCGGGTCCCGTAGGCGATGGTCTTGTAAGGCTCCCGGTTGGGGTTCTTCAGGCCGTAGATTCCCTTGTGGTAGTGCGAAGGGTACATCATGGGCGAGATGAAGTCCACCTGCCGGGTCAGGGCGGAGATGTGCTGGCCGATGCCCATGCCGCTGTCGTCCGTGGTGGTCATGCCGAAGACGCAGATGGAGAGCTTGACCCCCAGCGGCTGGAGGCGCTCCCGGGCCAAGGCCAGGAAGGCCGCGAGGCTCTCCCGGGAGGTGCGGTTGCTGTGGTCCGCCCGCGAGTAGCGGCAGAGACGCGTGTTCCCGTCCGAGGGGAAGCGCAGGTAGTCGAACTGGATCTCGTCGAACCCGGCGGCCGCGGCCCGGGAGGCGATGGCCAGGTTGTAGTCCCAGATCTCGCGGCGGTAGGGGTCCACCCAGGCCACGCCATTGGCGTTGGCCCAGATCCCTCCGCCCGGCTTGCGCACGGCCAGGTCCGGCCGGTGGCGGGCCAGATAGTTGTCCTTGAAGAGCACGATGCGGCCGATGGTGTAGATCCCGGCCTCCTTGAACTCGCGCACGCAGGCGGGCAGGTCCGGGATGGCGTTGACGTAGGAGCGGGTCTCGTGGGCGAGGGGCACGCCGCGCACGAACATGTAACCGTCGTACTCCTTGAGCGCGATGACCACGGCGTTGAGGCCCGCGCCCTTCAGGTCGCGGATGAGGGCCCGGCGGACCTTGGGCGCGCCCGCTCCCCAGCCGGTCAGGTGGACCCCGTGCAGGGGCTTGGCCCAAGCCGGAGGCTGCGGGCTCTGGGGCGCCGGCGCGGGCGGCGCGACCTGGGCGGCTCCGGATGAGACGGCGACGGCCGCGGGCGCCGCGCCGGGATCGGCGGCCCGGACCGCGGCGGCCAGCAGGAGGCAGGCGCAGAGGGAAGGCGGCATCCCCATCAGGATACCAAAATCGAATTAGCGGGGCATGAGGACCAGGTCCAGCCAGGGGCGGTCCTCGTCGAAGGGGGGCAGGAAGGGCACGTGCAGGACCTGGGACTGCAGGAACAGGCTGCCGGCGTAATGGCGCCTTTCCAGGCTCAGCGTCCGATAGGGGGGGTCGTTCTCGTCCAGGTAGTTGTCCTGGTAGCGCGGGTGCCGGACCGCGACGTCGTAGCCCCCGGAGCTCAGCCGGGCCGCCTTGAGGGAGTAGTGGCCCGTGTGGTCCGTCAGAGCGAGCAGTTCCTCCCCGTTCGCGCGGGAGACGAAGCTCAACTGCGCCCCGGAGACCGGCTTGAGGCTGTAGAGGTCGTAGACCAGTCCGCGCACCAGCCAGTAGTCGGGCCGGGCCGGCTTGGCCCCGGCGGGCCTAGCGGCCGCCGGGGCGGCCGGCGCCGCCGCGGCGGGCGCGGAGACCAAGGAAGACGGCTCGGCCGGGCGGGAGGCCGGGGCCTGGGCCTGCGACCGGCTGTGGAAGTGCTCTTCGAGCCCGAGCCACTCCAGGGCGAAGGACCAGGAGGAGCGGCAGGCGCCGCCCAACTCCGCGCGCTGAAACCAGAACAGGAGGCCGCCTACGGAGACGAGGCCCGCCAGCAGGGCGCCGCTCAGGACGGCGCGCCGGCGCCTGAGCGGCGCCTGCTGCAGGTCCAGCACGCCGCGCAGGATCTCGGCCCGGTCGCGGGGCCTCATGCACTTCCGGCAAAGTTCCGCGGCGGGATCGAGCTCGGCGTGGCACCGCGGGCAGGGGACCGTGTGCTTCACACCGCAATGATACTAGAAAATCCATCCGCCGGCCAGACTCCGGACGCCAGAATTGATAAGATAGGGAAGCAGCCGCGATCGCGCAACGGAGGTCGTCAAATGCTGAAAGACAAGGTTCTTAAGGCCCTGCAGAAGATCCGCCCCAACCTGCAGGCGGACGGCGG
>JAQUNT010000279.1 GCA_028717525.1 Elusimicrobiota bacterium | reverse complement strand
GGTGGGCGTGGGCGAGCTGATGCGCATGGGCGTGGAGCGCGGCCGCAAGACCCGCAAGGACCTCAAGATCGGCATCTGCGGCGAGCACGGCGGCGAGCCCGCGAGCGTGGAGTTCTGCCACTCCCTGGGCTTCAGCTACGTATCCTGCTCGCCCTTCCGGGTGCCCATCGCCATCCTGGCCGCGGCCCAGGCCGTGGTCAAGGAGAAGCCGGCCAAGAAGAAGTAGTCGGCCCTGCGCCGCATAAGACCCGCCCCGACGGACAGTCGTCGGGGCGGCGCTTTTTGGGCTACAATGTCGCCATGAAGATCCTGGTATTGAACGGCTCGTACCGCCCGGAAGGCACGACCACCGAGCTGGCCCGGTCCTTCATGGCGGGGGCGCAGGCGGCCGGGGCGCAGGCGCAGATGATCATGCTCCGCGACCGCGGGATCGGCTACTGCACCAACTGCCTCCAATGCTACGGCTTCCCGGGCGAGGGGATCGCGCCCTGCAGCCTGAAGGACGACATGGACGAGCTCATCCCCCGGATAGCCGAGGCCGACGGCGTCCTGTTCGCCTCGCCCGTGCACAACGGGTTCGTGACCGGCCTGATGGCCGTGTTCTGGGAGCGCCTGTCCTGGCGGGCGGCGCGCCCCGCAGGCTCTTTCCTCAGGAGCATGGGCATCGCCTCGCGCCTCCAAGACAAGGTCCGGGCCTTCGGCGCGATCTCCAGCGCCGGGGGATTCTCCGAGCGCCTGCGCCGGTTCTGCGACGACGGCACGCCCTGGCTCAAGAGCAACGCGCCCCTGATCCTGCACGGGCAATGGGTCGGCGACATGTACGCCGGGGCGGAACTCGAGCGCATGCCCCAGACCGGCCCGGACTGGACCCGGATCTTCTTCCTGCGGCGCCTGAGCGCCGGCCAGCGGGAGCGGGCGCGCGGCCTGGGGGCCGCCATGGCCGAGGCCATCAAGTCCGGCCGCCTCGAGCCCACGACCATCGCCACGATCCTGCCCCCGCCCCTGCGCTGGGCCATGGACCTCGTTGCCGCGCTCCGCCCGCCCTACCGAGTCGCCCGATGAAGCCCTGGAAGCTCTACTCCGCGCTGGCCCTGCTCCTGGCCGCCTTCGGCGGGGGGCTCTGGTCCGGCTGGCGCCTCTTCCGGCCGGCCCGGCCCCAGACCCAGGTGACCGCCCAGCTCATCCTGACCGCGCTCAAGGACCAGGGCTTCCTGGTGACCAAGACCTACGTGTTCGACGCCCCGGTCACCATCCGCAAGCTCTCGGGCAGCGCCTTCAAGGATTTCTTCATGGGCCAGACCATCACGGCGCGCGGGGTCATGGAGGTCAACCTGGGCATCGACCTGCTGCGCATCTCGGAGCGTGACGTCACCGTGGCGGGCGACGAGGTCGCGGTGGTCATCCCCCCGGCGAGCCTCTTCAACGTCCGCCTGGCGGGGCCGCTGGACCTCAAGAACGAGCAGGGCATCCTCAAGCGCCTGCTCCAGAACGAGGACGGCTACAACGAGGCCCTGGCCCAGCTCTCCAGCCGCGCCGAGGCCGCGGCCCGGGACCCGGAGCTGCTCAAGCGCGCGGGCGAGGCCGGGCGGGAGCAGCTCTCCCGCCTGCTCAAGTTCGTGGCGCCCGGCCGGAGCATCAGCGTGCGCGGAGCCGGCGGGTAGGGCCCGGTCCCCGGCTCAGCCCTGCTTGGAAAGCCGCCAGCGCAGGTAGAGGGCGAGGAGCCCGACCGGGATGAGCGCCAGCGAGAAGTAGTAGAAGGGGGTCAGCCCGAGCGGGAAGGCCTTGAAGAGGTACTTCAGGGCCATGATGCCCACGGTGGTGACCGCCAGCGAGGCGGAGCCCAAAAAACCCATGGCGTCGGCCATGTCGGCCTTGGGCACGCGGGCCTGGAAGAAGTTCTGCAGCTTGAACTGCGCCACCACCTGGGCGATGCCGAAGGGGATAAGCGCCAGGGCGGGCACAGTCAGGTTCTTGGCCCACATCAGGAAGGCGGGCAAGGTCACCAGCGAGCCCAGGGCCGGCAGGGGCAGGGCCATGCTCGCGATGAAGGCCAGCGACGCCGCGCCCAGCATCATCCAGCGCAGCAGGGACTTGCGCAGGATGACCTTCTCCTCGTCCGCGCCGATCTGCCCCGACTCCTTGGCCTTGTCGAGCTTGCGGCTCTCCAAGGTCATGACGATACCGCCCACCAAGCCGCCCGCGCTGTAGAGCCCGGTCAGCCAGCCGCTGATGGCCGGAGCCAGTTCGGGCGCCGCCGTGCCGATGAGGCGCAGGGCGTAGCCCGGGGCGAGCATCTGGTAGAGGAACGGGTTGAGCATCAGGAACAAAGTGTAGGCCAGGAAGCTCAGCCTCAGGCCCGGGTCGTTCCAGACCACCTTGGCCCCGCGTCCGATCTTCTTGCCGAACTCCTTGAACACGGCGCCCAGGCCCAGGGCCTTCTTGCCGCCGTCCTGGATCTTCTTGAGGTCCTTGCCGTCGGGCAGCTTCAGGGTCGTCCAAAGGATGACCGCCGCGGCCAAGGTCATGATCGGGAACGCGGCCAGGGCCGGCATGAAGCCGAAGTTGGCGATGACCACGCCGACCACGATGGGCCCCAGCACCCCGAAGACCTCGGAGAGGGTGTGCTGCACGCCCCAGAACCGGTTGAGCGGCGCGTCCTCCTGGCCCACCAGCAGGGGCGGCACGCTGTTCATGGCCGTGAAGGTGGTGCCCATGATGAGGGCGTTGGCCGAGTAGAAGGCGATCATGAGCGGCAAGGTCATGTGCCCGGTCGCCAGCAGAGCCACCAGCGCCGTGATGGAGACGACGCGCAGGAGGTAGGAGCCGACGTAGGCCTTCTTGAGCCCCACCTTCTCGATGATGAGCGGCGCGATCTGGCGGCCGATGATGCCGAAGACCGAGGAGACCACCGCGACCTGGGCGTAGATGGTGAAGTCGCCGAAGGCCTTCTGGATGAGGGCCGGCATGGAGGAGCCCAAGGCCTCCACGCCCATCTGCTGGGCCAGCAAGGAGCCGATGAACCACCAGGTGGTCCCGGTCATGCCGAAGCCCCAGCCCTTCTTGGGCTGCTCCGGCTTGGCCGGCTCCGGCGCCGGGGTCTGGCCGGGGACGCCGGACGCGGGCGCGAGGCTCTGCGCCGTCCGGCTCTCCGAGCCCGCCACCGCGGGCATGTCCCCGGACTCGCGGGACCCGCCGAAGAACGCGCGCAGCTGGCGGAAGCGCAGGCCGATCTGGTTGCCCTGCCCGCGGACCGTCTGCAGGGAGTCCGACTCGGAAGCGGCCTCGGCCGCGGAGATCTCAGACCTCTGCGCCGGAACCAGGACGGCCGCGGACTGGACGCCTTGAGCGACTGGAGAGGCAGGCGCGGAATACGGAAGAGCGGTCTGCGCCAGGGGCGCGGCCAAGCCCGGCGCGGCGGAGACGGGAACGGAAAGGGAGGGCGAGACGCCCTGGGCCGGGCTCAGGACGCCCTGCAGGCCGGCGGCCCGGAGCTCGATGCCCAGGCCCTGCCCCGGGAGGACGCCGCCGCGCAGGCCGACGCCTGCGGTCCCCAGGCTGGCGCCGTTGACCGGAGCGGTCACCTTGACCGGGCTGATGGTCGCGGCCGCGGCCTCGAACGCGCCCAGGCCCGGAGCGGTGATGATGAGGGCGGCCGAGACGATGAGGGCCCAGAAGCGCTTCACGCGTAAAGTATAGGCGAGCCCCCGGGACGCGCGCGCGGGGCCAAGGGGCAATCCCGCGGCGCCTTAAGGCCTAGGCCGGCCCGGGCCCCTCGGCCTGGCCTACCGGACGGCGCCCTCTTCCCAGATGACGTCCGCGATGTTCTTGGCCAGGAGGCGGTAGCCCCAGTCCGTGCAGTGGCCGAAGTCGCCGGCGTAGAAGTCCACGAAGAGCTCCGTCGCCGGCGCGGTGCGCAGAGCCTCCTCGAAAGGGCCCTCGTTGTCCACGAAGAGGATGCCGGAAGCGTCGTCGAAGAGGTTCTTGAGGGCGGCCACGCTGCGCCGCGGATACTGCACGCAGACCAGCCGGGCGCCGCTGCGCCGGACCAGCTCGGCCAGGGCCCGGTAGTTCTCCCGCGTCATCGCCACGTAGCTGCTCTCCCGCAGGGCGTTGGCCCGGTCCAGGTACTCCTGCGCGAGCGCGGGCCGGCCCATGAGGGCATAGCAGGTGGCCAAGCCCGCGTAGGTCCGGTCCAGCTCGGGGTTCAAGGACACGGCTTTCTGCAGGGCGCGCTCCGCCCGGGCGTAATCCTGCAGGGCCAGGTGGTGCATGCCGAGCGTCAAGTAAGGCGCCGCAGAAGTCGCTTGGAGCTCGGCCGCCTTCTCGTACATCGCAGTGGCCTGCCTCGGCGAGCCGCGGCGCACCAGAGTCTGGCCCAGTTCGGCGTAGGCCTGGGGGTCTCCCGGATAGAGCTTGACGGCGCGCTGGAGTTCGGCCGCGGCCTGGTCATAGCGGCCGCTCTCCCGGTAGTGCCAGCCCAGGCGCACCAGGGCGTCG
>JAQUNT010000278.1 GCA_028717525.1 Elusimicrobiota bacterium | reverse complement strand
CCGCGAAGTGCAGGGCGCCATCCTGAAGGCCAACCACCAGGCGCGCAAGAACATCACCAAGTTCCCGCTCGTGGGCGACACGATCCCGCACGAGATCGTCGCCAGGTTCGGCGCCGGGAAGGTCTGGATGAAGCCCGCGGCCCCGGGCACCGGCGTCATCGCCGGGGGCGGCGTGCGCGCGGTGCTCGAGGCGGGCGGCATCCGCAACGTGCTGACCAAGAGCCTGGGCTCGAGCAACGCGTTCAACGTGGTCGGCGCGACCCTGCAGTGCCTGCGCCAGCTGCGCACCAAAGAAGCCATCGCCAAGCTCCGCGGCAAGTAGAGGGAAGGTCATGAGCGAGAAGATCATCGTCGGTCTCACCAATCTGCGCCCCACGCCGGGAGCGCGCCGCCGGGGCGTGCGCCTGGGCATGGGCGAGGGCTCGACCACCGGTCAGACGGCGACGCGCGGCCAGAAGGGCCAGCGCAGCCGCTCCGGCGACGGCAAGATGTCCGGATTCGAGGGCGGGCAGACGCCGCTCTTGCGGCGCATCCCCAAGCGGGGCTTCACGAACGGCCCCTTCCGGAAGGTCTACCAGGTGGTCTCCTTGGCCGACATCCAGCGGACCTTCCGCAACCAGAAGGAGGTCGGCCTCGAGGCCTTGCGCATCCACGGCCTGGTCAAGGGCCGGCTGCCGGTCAAGGTCCTGGGCGACGGGAGCCTGGACTCCGCCTTCAAGATCAGCGCCCACGCCTTCTCGGGCAGCGCCCGGGAGAAGATCCAGAAGGCGGGCGGGGAGGCCGTGGTCATCGCGAAGGCGTCATGATCCAGCGTTTCACCGACATCTTCGACGTCCCGGACCTGCGCAAGCGGGTGCTCTTCACTTTGGGCGCCATCGCGGTCTATCGCTTGGGAGCCGGCATCCCGACCCCGGGAATCAACGCCGACGCCATCCGGGCCATCTTTGAAGCCCAGAAGAACAGCATCCTGGGCTTCCTCAACATCTTCTCCGGGGGCGCCCTGGGGCGCTTCTCCATCTTCTCGATGGGCGTCATGCCCTACATCAACGCCTCCATCATCATGAGCCTGCTGCAGGGGGCCCACGTCCTGCCCTACCTGGACCGCCTGCACAAGGAGGGGGAACTGGGCCGGCGCAAGCTCAACAGCCTCACCCGCTACCTGACCCTCTTCTTGGCCGCTTTCCAGTCTTTCGGATTGACGATCGCGGTCACCAAGATGCCCTCGCCCGGGAACATCCCGGTGGTCTCCAACCCCACCTGGGAGTTCTACATGATGACGGTCCTCACGCTGACGGCGGGGACCATCTTCATCATGTGGCTGGGCGAGCAGATGACCGAGAAGGGCGTCGGCAACGGGATCTCGCTGCTGATCTTCGCGGGTATCGTGGAGCGCATCCCCAGCGCCATCTTCAACGAGATCTCTTTGGTGCGCCTGGAGGAGAAGGGGCTGCTCTCGGAGATCTTCGTGCTGGCCCTGCTCATCGCGGTCATCCTGCTGGTGGTCTGGGTGGAGACGGCCCAGCGCAAGATCCCGGTGCAGTACGCCAAGCGCGTGATCGGGCGCAAGATGTACGGCGGGGCCTCCAGCTACCTGCCCCTCAAGGTCGACCAGTCCGGGGTCATCGCGGTCATCTTCGCGGTCTCGCTGCTGACCGTGCCCATGACGGTGGTGACCTTCGCGCCGCAGGCGCCCTGGGCGGCCAGGATGATGGAATGGTTCAGCCGCGGCAACTGGCTCTACCAGCTCATCTACGCGGCCCTGGTGGTCTTCTTCTGCTACTTCTATAACTCGGTGTCCATCAACCCGACCGACCTGGCCGACAACATGAAGAAGTCGGGCGGCTTCGTGCCGGGCATCCGGCCGGGCGAGCCGACGAGCAAGTACATCGAGTGGGTGCTGGAGCGCATCACCTTGGGCGGGGCCCTGTTCGTGGCCGCCATCGCCGTCCTGCCGGACTATATGCGCCAGGAGTTCAACGTGGGCTTCTTCTTCGGGGGCACCTCCCTGCTGATCGTGGTGGGCGTGGCTTTGGACACCATGGGACAGCTCGAGGCGCACCTCATCATGCGCCACTACGAGGGATTCCTCAAGAAGGGCCGCATCCAACAACGCTGGTTCAACGTGGGGAGCCAATGATAACGATCCTGATTGGGGCGCCGGGCTCGGGCAAGGGGACGCAGTCGTCCCTGCTCTGCGAACGCTTCGGCTTCACGCACCTGTCCACCGGAGACATCTTCCGCGCCGAGATGGCCGCCAAGAGCGATATCGGGCATAAGGCCGCGGAATATGTCAACAGCGGCAAGCTGGTCCCGGACGCGGTCGTCACCGAGATGGTGGCCGGCAAGCTGGACGACCCGCAGGGGCGCTACCTGCTCGACGGCTTCCCGCGCAACCTGGCCCAGGCCCAGGCCCTCTCCGGCCTGCTGGCCCAGCGCAAGGCCGCCGTGGACCTGGTCCTGTTCCTGGACCTCACCCCGGAGGAGGCCATGAAACGGCTGACCTCCCGGCGCATCTGCCCCTGCGGAGAGGTCTTCAACGTCCTGAGCCGCCCGCCCCAGACCGAGGGCAAGTGCGACAAGTGCGGCAAGGACCTGGTCCAGCGGGAGGACGACTCCGAGGGCACGGCGCGCAAGCGGCTGATGGTCTACGAGGACCTCACGCGGCCCCTGGTCGCTTACTACAAGGCCGAAGGGGTCCTCCAGGAGGTCGACGGCGGGAGCAGTCCTGAGACGGTCGCCTCCGCCCTGGCCGAGATCGTGGCACCGCAACTGGGGGCGCGCTAGAGCGGGGCATGTTCTCCACCAAGGCCATCGAACTCAAGAGCGCCGCGGAACTCGCCTGCTTGCGCCGCGGCGCCGAGATCCTCTCCGAGGCCTTGGCCGCCGTCATGGCTGCGGCGCGGCCCGGGTCGGCCACGCTGGAGCTCGACCGCATCGCGGCCGCCGAGCTCTCCCGGCGCAAGGCCAAGGCGGCGTTCCTGGGCTATCACGGCTTCCCCGCTTCCCTCTGCGTGTCCATCAACGACGAGATCATCCACGGCATCCCGTCGGCCTCGCGCAAGCTGCGCGAGGGGGACCTGGTCAGTCTGGACCTGGGCTGCATCTACGAGGGGTTCTACACCGATGTGGCGGTGACCGTGGGCGCGGGCCCGGTGAACCCGGAAGCGGCCCGGCTCATGAAGGCCACCCGCGAGGCGCTCGACGCCGGAATCGCCGCGATGCGGCCGGACGGCCGCCTGGGCGACGTGTCCCGGGCCGTCCAAGAGCACGCGGAGGCCGCCGGTTTCTCAGTGGTGCGCGAATTCGTGGGCCACGGCATCGGCCGGGCCCTGCATGAGGACCCGCCGGTCCCCAACTTCGGCAAGGCCGGAACGGGACCGCGGCTGACAGCCGGCTTGGTGCTCGCCATCGAGCCGATGGTCAATGCCGGGGGCTGGGAGGCGCGCACCTTGGAGGACGGCTGGACCTGCGTCACCAAGGACGGCAGCCTGTCGGCGCATTTCGAGCACACCGTGGCCATGACCGCCCAGGGCCCCGAGGTGCTGACTTGGCACGGGCGGCGCCCGTAGGGAAGAGGGGAAAGACCGGGTATGGTGAAGGAAGACAAGATCGAGGTGGAGGGCAGCATCTTGGAGGCCCTCCCCAATGCCATGTTCCGCGTGGAGATCGCGCCGGGGAAGGTCGTCCTGGCGCATATCTCGGGGAAGATGCGCATGCACTACATCAAGATCCTGCCCGGGGATAGGGTCCGCGTCGAGCTGTCTCCCTACGACCTCAGCCGGGGCCGGATCGTCTATCGGGAGCAATGAAATGAAGGTGAGAGCCAGCGTCAAGCCGATCTGTCAGAAGTGCAAGGTCGTCAAGCGTAATGGGGTGGTGCGGGTACTCTGCAGCAACCCCAAGCACAAGCAACGCCAGGGTTAAGGAGAGATTGCGATGGCACGCGTAGCCGGAGTGGATTTGCCGAAGAACAAGAGGATAGACGTGGCCTTGTGCTACGTCTACGGGATCGGGAGGACGATGGCCAAGGAGATCATCGCCCGGCTGGCCGGCCAGGTGGACGGCAAGACCCGGGTCAAGGACCTCACCGAGCAGCAGGCCAGCCTCATCAACAACATGATCACCAAGGAGTACAAGGTGGAGGGCGAGCTGCGCCGCGAGCTGGCGGGGAACCTGCAGAGGCTGCAGGAGGTCGGCAGCTACCGCGGCTTCCGCTACCGCCGCAACCTGCCGGTACGGGGCCAGCGCACGCGCACCAACGCGCGCACCCGGCGCGGGCGCCGCAAGACCGTGGGCGTGGGCAAGGCTGTCGAGAAGCCCGCCGCCCCCAAGGCGTGACCCTAGAGAGGAAGGATTAAAGATATGGCAGAAGAGGAAAAGAAACCAGCACCTGCGCCGCAAGCGCAGGCACCGGCGCCCGCACCCGCGGCCAAGGAGCCTGCGGCCGCCGCGCCGAAGGCCGCGCCCGCCGCGCCGGCCGCGCCCAAGGCCGCGCCGGCCG
>JAQUNT010000277.1 GCA_028717525.1 Elusimicrobiota bacterium | reverse complement strand
TCTTGCGCAGGGCGTGGATGAAGTGGTTGCCGCCGATGGAGAGGGCGTCGCCGTCCCCCGTGGCCACCCAGACCTGGAGCTCCGGGTTGGCGCACTTGACGCCCGTGGCCACGGGCAGGGCGCGGCTGTGGATGCCGTGGAACCCGTAGGTGTTCATGTAGTAGGGGGAGCGCGAGGAGCAGCCGATGCCCGAGATGAAGGCGTACTTCTCCCGGGGGATGTCCAGCGAGCTCAGGACCTTCTGCACCGCGGCCAGGACCGAGAAGTCCCCGCAGCCCGGGCACCAGCGCACCATCTGGTCGGAGGCGAACTTCTTCGAGTCCGGGATCGGGCCGGAGCCCGGCAGCTTGTCCAATGCGTGGTCTTGCATATCATCTCCTTTGGCTTGAGAGCAGGGCCTTGACCGCGCTCTCGATCTCGGCGACCTTGAAGGACAGCCCCTTGACCTTGTGCAGGCCCTGGGCGTCCACCAGGTAGCGGCTGCGCAGCACGTGCACCAGCTGGCCCAGGTTCAGCTCCGGGACGAGCACGCGCTCGTAGCGGGAGAGGACCTGGCCCAGGTCCGCGGGCAGGGGGTTGAGCCAGCGCAGGTGCGCGCTGGCCACGGACTCGCCCGCCGCCTGCAGGCGGCTGACCGCGGCGGTGATGGCTCCGTAGGTGCTGCCCCAGCCCACCACCAGGACCTTGCCGCGCTTGGGTCCCGTCACCTCGAGCGGCGGGAGCTCGGCGGCTATCTTGTCGATCTTGGCCTGGCGCAGGCGGCACATGCGCTCGTGGTTCTCCGGGTCGTAGCTGACCGTGCCCGTGACGTCGGCCTTCTCCAGGCCGCCCACGCGGTGCTCGTAGCCGGCCAACCCGGGCCGGGCCCAAGGGCGGGCCAAAGTCTGCGGGTCGCGCTGGTAGGGCTTGAACTTGTCCGGCGGCGGCAGCTTGGCCGGCGGGAACTTCGGGAGCTTGGCGACCTCCGGCACCCGCCAAGGCTCGGAGCCGAAGCCCAGGAAGCCGTCGCTGAGCAGCGCCACGGGGGTCATGTACTTGACCGCGATGCGGCAAGCCTCGATGGCGGCCTGGAAGCAGTCGGCCGGAGTCGCGGCCGCCAGGACCGAAATGGGGCACTCACCGTGGCGGCCGTAGAGGGCCTGGAACAGGTCGGACTGCTCGGTCTTGGTGGGCAGGCCGGTGGAGGGCCCGCCGCGCTGCACGTTGACGATGACCAAAGGCAGCTCCACGATGGCGGCCAGGCCCAGGGCCTCGGACTTGAGCGACACGCCCGGGCCGCTGGTCCCGGTGATGCCCAGGGAGCCGGCGAACGAGGCGCCGATCGCGGAGCAGATGGCCGCGATCTCGTCCTCGGCCTGGAAGGTCTTGACCCCCAGGTTCTTGTACTTGGACAGCTCGTGGAGGATCTCCGAGGCCGGGGTGATGGGGTAGGAGCCGTACCAGAGCTGCAGCCCCGCGAGGTGCGCCCCGGCCAGCAGGCCCAGGGCCGCGGCCTCGTTGCCCGTCACGTTGCGGTAGACTCCGGGCTCCACGGGCCTCTTCTTCATGCGGAAGGACTGCCCGAAGATCTCGGTGGTCTCGGCGAAGGCGTTGCCCGCCAGGAGGGCCTTCTTGTTGGCGTCCACCATGAGGGGCGTCTTCTTGAACTTGGTCTCGATGTACTTGATGGTCGACTCCATGGGCCGGTCGTAGAGCCAGTACATCATGCCTAGGGCGTAGAAGTTCTTGCAGCGCTCGGCCTGGGGCTTGGTCAGGGGCATGCCCTGCAGGGCCTCGCCGGTGCGCCGGGAGAGCTCCACGGGGATGAGGCGGTATTCGGAGAGGGAGCCGTCCTCCAGGGGGTTGGCCGCGTAGCCGGCCTTGGCCAGGTTGGCCGGGCTGAAGGCGTCGGAGTTGGCGATGAGCAGCCCGCCCTTGCGCATGTCCTTGAGGTTGACCTTGAGGGCCGCCGGGTTCATGGCCACCAGCACGTCCGGGCTGTCGCCGGGGGTGAAGGCGCGCCCGGAGCTGAAGTGGATCTGGTAGCCGCTGACCCCGAAGAGGCTGCCCATGGGGGCGCGGATGTCCGCGGGGTAGTCCGGGAAGGTGCTCAGGTCGTTGCCCGCCATGGCCGTGGCCGTGGAGAACTGCGCCCCGGTCAGCTGGATGCCGTCCCCGGAGTCCCCGGCGAAGCGGATGGTGACCGACTCGAGCTCCGCGGCGGGCTGCCCGGATTTGGCTGTCTTGACTTTATTCATCGCGATCTCCATTAGAAATACTTATACAGGTGGTATGATAAAAACACTATACCGCTTATGGGCAGGTGAATCAAGCCGGGCGCGGCGGGAGGTTCTCCGACGGAGGAGCGGCCGGGCGGCCTCGCGGTCAGCGGCCCCAGAGCCGGGCCAGCTTCCGCCAGAACCCCTGCGCCGGGGCCGGGCCCAGGCGGCCGCAGACCACCGTGATGTTGTCCGTGCCCCCGGCCTGCCGGGCCATGTCCACGAGACGGTCGGCGGCCTCGTACGGGGATAGGCCCCGGGCCAGGACCCGGGCGAGTTCCGCGTCGCTGACCATCTTATCGAGGCCGTCGGTGGCCAGGAGCAGGACGTCTCCGGGCCGGACCGCGTGCTCCGCGACGTCGACCAGGACCTCGGGCTCCGCGCCCACGGCCCGGGTCAGGATGTTCTGCAGGGCGGAGTGCGCCGCCGCCTCCGGAGTGATGAGGCCCCGCCGCAGCTGGTCTCCGACCAAGGAGTGGTCCTCGGTCAGCTGGGTCAGGACGCCCCCGCGGAACAGGTAGAGGCGGCTGTCGCCGACGTGGGCCACGCTCAGGGACTTCCCGTCCGCCAGCACCGCCACCACGGTGGTGCCCATGCCCGCGTCCTTGGGGAAGGCGCGTCCCTTGCCGTAGATGAGGGTGTTGGCCGTCTTGATGAAGCCTTCCAGCCGCCGGCAGCGCGCCGAAGGGACTCCGTCGCCCGGCTCCGGCTCGGAAGACGCCGGCCCGCCGAGGACGCGGCGCGCCTCGTCCCTGACGGTCGAGACGACCAGTTCACTGGCCACCTCTCCGGAGTTGTGCCCCCCCATGCCGTCGGCCACCACCAGCAGACCCAGGTCCGCGTCGATGCCGAAGCTGTCCTCGTTGTTGGAGCGCACGCAGCCGGCGTCGGTCCGGCCCGAGAACTCCCAGACGTGCTCGCGGCTCATGGCTCCTCCTGGTCCGGCTTCGGGCTCGGCGCGGCCTCGCCGTCCGGAACCTGGGTCCGGGGCGGAGGCAGGCGGATCTCCCCGAATGGGGCCGGGACCGGCGCCGAAGGCAAGACGACCTCCGGGGCCGGCTCGCGCGCCGGATCGGGCAGGATCAAGACGGGCGCCGGCGGTATCGGAAGTTCCGCCGGTGCCGGCGGGACGGAATTCCCCACCGTCGGCGCCGGCGGTACCTGGGGTATCGGAAGCTCCCCAGGTACCGGCGGGACGGATGTCCTTACCGCCGGTATCGGAGGTCCCGGCGGGCCGGACTTGAGCGCCGCGGCGACGGCGCGCAGATCCTCGGCCAAGAGCGCCGCCCGGGAGTAGCGCTTCGCCGGGTCCTTGGCCAGGCCCTTGTCCAGGATGGCGATCACTCCGGCCGGCAGGTCCGGCCGCAGGGCGCGGGGGTCGGGATAATGGTCGTTGGCGATCTGGATGAGCAAGGTCCAGAGGCCTTCCCCCCCCTGGAAGGGCCGCTGCCCGGTGAGCAGTTCGTAGAGGGAGACGGACAGCGAAAAGACGTCGGAGCGGCCGTCCACCTTCTTGCCCGCGACCTGCTCCGGACTCATGTAGGACGGCGTGCCCATGATATGGCCCGTGGAGGTCTTGGAGGAGGCCGTGATGCGGGCGATGCCGAAGTCGGCGACGCGGAGGGTACCGTCCTTGAGGAGCATGATGTTGGCCGGCTTGATGTCCCTGTGCACGATGCCCTGGGCGTGGGCGTAGTCCAGGGCGTCGGCGACCACGGCGAGGTACTCCAGGACCTGGGCCGCGGGCAGCAGGGAATCCTTCCGGGTGTAGGGCGTGAAGTCCTGCCCCTCCAAGAGCTCCATGGCGATGTAGGCCACGCCGTCCGCCTCGCCCGCGTCGAAGATGCGCACGATGTTGGGATGATTGAGGGTCCCGGCGGATTCCGCCTCCCGGAAGAAGCGCTCCTTGATCTCCTTGGTCGCGGCCGCGTCATCGCCCTCGGGCAGGACCATGGTCTTGATGGCCACCTGCCGGTTGATCTTGGGGTCGCGGCCCAGGTACACGATGCCCATGGCCCCCCGGCCGAGCTCCCTCTCGATCCGGTAGCGGCCCAAGGCGGTCTTGGCGGCTCCGGGTTCCTCCTTCTTGCCCTCCGCCTGGGGGGCGGGGACGGCCCCGGCGGCGGAGGCCGGCGCGGGCGCCGGCGCCGCCTCCCGGACCAGGACCCGCTTGGCCACGACGGCCAGGTAGGCCAGCGCCAGCAGGACCGCGGGATAGGCGATCTTGAGCCAGTAGCCGCTGCTGGCGAAGGG
>JAQUNT010000276.1 GCA_028717525.1 Elusimicrobiota bacterium | reverse complement strand
CTCCGCCTTGGCGGGCGCCGCGGCCGCGCCCAGCGCGGGGGCCGGGGCCGGCTGGGACTTGAGGCGCTCGATGGACTCCATGAGGCCGGCCACGGTCTGGCGCTGCTTCTCCAGCGACGCCTCGAGGTCCTTGACTGTGCCGCTGACGCCGGTGATGGACTCCTTGACCTCCGTCACAGTGGACTCGACGCCGTGAACCGCGTCCTCCACGCCTTTGACCTCGCCTGCCACCGTCTTCTCCGCGGCTACGGCGGTGTCGATGTCCTTGCGCAGCTGGGCCAGGGCGGCCAGCCTCTGCTCGAGCTCGACGAGCTTGCCCTGCAGGTCGGCCTCGATGCCCTTGCGCACGTCGATCTCGCGGTGCAGGCTGAGCAGTTCGGTCTCCTTGCTCTGCATCCCCTCCTGGAACTGCGCCAGAGTGCTTTCCATTAGAGAGACCTTCTCCTGCAGGCTGCCCAGCGCGGCCAGGTCCTTGAGGGTCGGCTCGGGCGGCAGGCCGGCGTAGACCGCGCTGGCGATGGAGCCGCTCTTGCCGGCGGTGGCCAGCTGGGAGGCCTTGACCAGCGAGATGGAGAGCGCGGGCACCATGCCGGCGCGCTGCCAGTCCCCCATCCGTGTGCCTTTGCGGCCCTCCGGGCAGACCAAGGTCTCGGCGCTGTAGCCTGGCATCTGGGCGAGGTCGTCGGCTTCGAGGGGCCCGCAGACCTCGTTGTTCTGGAATATCCAATATTTCATAGTTGGACTATGGGCTGCCCCATACCTAAGATGAGCGGTCCTCGGCGCTCCGACAATTATATCAGCGGTCTGGATAAAATCAATGTCCAATTTGTTAAAAGCGGCAAGTTGCATTCCTGACCGCGACGTTGCTATAATCCCTGCGCGGGCTATTAGCTCAATTGGTAGAGCAGGTCCCTCTTAAGGACAAGGTTATAGGTTCGAGTCCTATATAGCCCAGATTTAAGGCTCGCCAGGCTCAGGACTGAGTGGTCAGACTCGAATCTGGCCTTCAGTCCTGAATTTTTGGGGCGGGTGGCGGAACTGGCAGACGCGCACGGCTTAGGACCGTGTGCCGCAAGGCATGGGGGTTCAAGTCCCCCCCCGCCCAAACCGCTCGCTGCGAGATTCTTCAGGAGGCGCGATGGGACTCTTCACGACTTCGGATAAGGTCCGCTTCAAGATGATCAAGGAGGACGCCTGCACGGCCACCTTCTCAGTCGAGGTCCCGGCCGCGCAGGTGGAGGCCGAGAGCCATAACTCCCTGCTGCGCTTCCAGCAGCGCGCCAGGCTCCCGGGCTTCCGGCCCGGGAAGGCCCCCCTGGACCTGGTCCGGCAGCAGTTCGGCGCCCACATCCAGGAGGATGTCATCGACCACTTCGCGCGCAAGCATGTCCCGGAGGCCCTGCGCGAGCTCAAGCTCAGCCCCGTGACGGCCCCGGTCATCACGGACGTCTCCCGGGAGGCCGGCAAGCCCCTGCAGTTCCAGGTCCGGGTGGAGGTGCCGCCCCGCGTCGCGCCCAAGGACTACGCCGGCATCAAGCTGACCCGGCAGTCCTACCCGGCCACCGACGAGCTGGCCGCGGCCCGCCTGGAGGAGCTGCGCGAGGCCCATGCCCGGCTCGAAGCGGCGGCCGAGGAGGCCGCCGGCAAGGCCCACTACGTGGTCGTCGACTATTCGGCCTCCCGCCACGGCAAGCCGCTGCCCGACGCCAAGGGCTCCGGAGAGCTCGTGGACATGTCCTCCGAGCAGACCGTGGCCGGCCTCAGCGAGGGGCTGCTCGGCCTCAAGCGCGGCGAGAGCAAGGCCATCACCGTCAAGCTCGGCGGCCAGGACACCGTGCTCAACGTCACCGTGAAGGAGATCAAGACCAAGGTGCTGCCGCCCCTGGACGCGGAGTTCGCCAAGGACATGGGCTTCGAGACCCTCGACGAGCTCAAGGCCAAGCTCAGGGAAGTCATCGCCGAGGAGGGCCGCAACCGCACCGAGCGCGAACTCGCCGAGCAGCTCGAGGCCGGGCTCCTGAAGGCCAACCGCATCCCGGTCCCTCCGTCCTTGGTCGCGGCTCAGCTCGAGCACATGATCGAGCGCCTGCAGCACCAGCTCCTCAGAGGCCGGGGGGAGTTCTCAGCCCAGCAGCTCGAGGAGCTCAAGACCAAGCTCCAGCCCCAGGCCGAGGACCGCGTGCGCATCTCCCTGCTCCTGCCGGCCATCGCGACGCGCGAGAAGCTCGAGGTGGGCGAGGCCGAGGTCCAGACCGAGCTGGAGAAGAGCCTCGCCGCCGCGGAGACCGAGGAGAAGAAGAAGGACGTCCGCGAGGCCTTCCAGGCGCGCCGCGAGGAGATCCTGGGCATGCTGCGCGACCGCAAGACCATGGACTTCCTGCGCGCCAAGGCGGCGGTCACCGACAAATGATCATCCCCACGATCCTGGAGCGCTGGAACCAGGGCGCCGCCGTCGGCTACGACATCTTCTCGCGCCTGCTCAAGGATCGCATCGTCTTCGCGGGCGGCTTCGAGGGCGCGGTCACCACGGACTCCGCCAACCTGATCATTTCCCAGCTCCTGTACCTCAACGGAGAGGATCCGGAGAAGGAGATCAGCCTCTACATCAACTCCCCGGGGGGCATGGTCTCCGCGGGCCTGGCCGTCTACGACACCATGCAGTACATCAAGGCTCCCATCGTCACCATGTGCATGGGCATGGCCATGTCCTTCGGCGCCGTGCTCCTGGCCGCCGGGACCAAAGGCAAGCGCTTCGCCCTGCCTCGGGCCCGGATCATGATCCACCAGCCCTTGGTGCGCGGCGGCATCTCGGGTCAGGCTTCGGACATCATCATCGAGGCCGCGGAGATGACCAAGACCAAGGACAAGCTCGTCGACATCCTGCAGAAGCACACCGGGCAGAGCCGGGCCAAGCTGGGCCAGGACATGGAGCGCAACTACTACATGTCGGCCGAAGAGGCCCAGGCCTACGGGATCGTGGACCACGTCCTGCCCTCCCGCAAGCCATGAGCGCGCCGCCCGCGGACCAGAGGCCGGCGCGCCTGCCCCTGCTGGCGGTGCGCGACCTGGTGGTTTTCCCGCACATGGTCCTGCCGCTCTCCGTGGGCCGCCTCAAGTCCATCAAGGCCCTGGAAGCGGCCGTGGCGGGCACCGGCAAGCTGCTGGCCGTGGTGGCCCAAAAGGACGTGACCGTCGAGGACCCCCAGCCCGCGGACCTGTTCGCCGTCGGGGTGCTCTGCGAGGTCGTCCAATACCTCAAGATACCGGACGGCACCCTCAAGGTCTTCCTGCAGGGCCTGGCGCGGCTGAGCGTCCGGCGCCTGGATCCCCCGGCCGAACGGGGCTACTGGGAGTCCGAGCTGGATTATCCGGAGCTCCCGGAGCCGGTGACGCCCGAGGTCCAGGCCCTGATGCGCCATGTCGTGGAGACCGCGGAGCAGCACTTCAAGCTCAGCCGCCGCGGCGGCGCCGACGCACTGGGCGTGCTGGCCAACCTGTCGGACCCCTCGCAACTCGCCGACACCGTGGCCGCCCACGCTGTGGTCAAGAACCCCGACCGCCAGACCCTGCTCGAGGTGCTGCGGCCCTCGGAGCGCCTGCTCAAGCTCGTGGAGCTGCTGAAGGCCGACATCGAGATCCTGACCTTGGAGCGCAAGATCCATACCCGGGTCAAGAGTCAGATCGAGAAGAGCCAAAAGGAGTACTACCTGACGGAGCAGATGAAGGCCATCCAGAAGGAGCTCCGGCAGAAGGACGATTTCGCCCAGGAGATCGAGGAACTGCGCAAGGCCATCCAGTCGGCGGGCATGCCCAAGGCCGCTCTGGAGGCCTCCCTCAAGGAAGCGGCGCGCCTCGAGAAGATGATGCCCTACTCCCCGGAGTCCACGGTGGCGCGGACTTACCTGGACTGGATGACCAGCCTGCCCTGGTCCAAGCGCACGCGGGACGCGCTCGACATCTCGCGCGCCGCCGCCATCCTCGACGAGGACCACTACGATCTCAAGAAGATCAAGGACCGCGTCCTCGAGCACCTCGCGGTCTGCCGGCTGGCCAAGGGCCTGCGCGGTCCCATCCTCTGCTTCGTGGGCGCGCCGGGCACGGGCAAGACCTCCATCGGCCGCTCCATCGCGCGCTGCATGAACCGCAAGTTCGTCCGCCTTTCTTTGGGCGGGGTGCGCGACGAGGCCGAGATTCGCGGCCACCGGCGCACCTATATCGGCTCCCTGCCGGGCCGCATCATCCAGTGCCTGCGCAAGGCGGGCAGCCGAAACCCCCTGTTCCTGCTCGACGAGGTGGACAAGATGGGCATGGATTGGCGCGGCGATCCGGCCGCGGCGCTCCTGGAAGTCCTCGATCCGGAACAGAACTCCACATTCCTGGACCACTACCTCGACGTCGAGTTCGACCTCTCCCAGGTGCTCTTCATCTGCACGGCCAACACCCTGGAGGGCATCCCGGTCCCTCTCCAAGACCGCATGGAGATACTGCGCTTCTCGGGCTACACGCACAGGGAG
>JAQUNT010000275.1 GCA_028717525.1 Elusimicrobiota bacterium | reverse complement strand
CGCGTCTCGCCCCGGATGCACCTGCTCTCCACCGTTCTGGTCGCCCTCGGCTCGGCCTTCTCCGCGGTCTGGATCGTCATCGCCAACTCCTGGCAGCAGACTCCGGCGGGCTACGCCTTGGTCAGCCACAACGGCGTGCTGCGCGCCGAGATCATCGACTTCTGGGCCGTGGTCTTCAACCCCTCCAGCGTCCAACGCTTGGTCCACACGCTGCTCGGCGCCTACCTGGTCGGGGGCTCCTTGGTGGCCAGCGTCTCCGCCTGGCACGTGCTCAAGGGCCGCCGACCCGAGCTCATGCGCAAGTCCCTGGGGCTCTCCGTCGTCTTCTGCGCCGCGGCCGCCCTGGCCTTGCCCCTCTCCGGCGACTTCCAGGCCCGGGTCGTGGCCCGCACCCAGCCGGCGAAGCTAGCGGCTTTCGAGGGGCTCTATCGCACCACCGCCCGCGCGCCGCTCTCCTTGGCGGGCCTCCCGGACGACGCGCGCCAGGAGCTCCGCTTCGCCGTGGCCGTGCCGGGGCTCTTGAGCCTGCTCGTGCACCACAAGCTCGACGCGCCCGTGACCGGCCTCGACGCCTTCAAGCCTGAAGACCGGCCTCCCGTTCTGCTGTCTTTCCTGCTCTATCACGCCATGGTCGGCGCCGGCATGGCCTTGGCGGCGCTCTTCGTCCTGGCCGTCTGGCGCTTGCGCCAGGGGAGGCTCCCCGAGGACCGCCTCCTGCTCTGGGGCCTGGTCTGGGCCGTCGGCCTGGCCGCGGCCGCCGGCGAGCTGGGCTGGTGCGCGGCCGAGGTCGGCCGCCAACCCTGGATCGTCTACGGACTGCTGCGCACGGCGCAAGCCGCCTCGCCCGCGGTGCCGCCCGCGCACGTCCTGGCCTCCGGCGCGCTCTTCGCCCTGGTCTACGCCCTGCTCGGCGCCGTCTGGCTGCGCGTCCTCTGGACCGAGATCAATCACGGCCCGGATGAGGGAGCCGCCTCCTGATGGACCTGCGCGTGCTGTGGTTCATGCTGTTGGGCGTGCTGCTGGCGGGCTACGCCGTGCTCGACGGCTTCGACCTGGGCGTCGGCGTCCTGCACCTGGGCGCGCGCGACGACCGCGAGCGGCGCGTCTTCCTCAACTCCATCGGGCCGGTGTGGAACGGCAACGAGGTCTGGCTGGTGACCTTCGGCGGCGCGCTCTTCGCCGCTTTTCCCGAGGCCTACGCCACCGCCTTCTCCGCCTTCTACCTGGCCTTCATGCTGCTGCTCTTCGCGCTGATCCTGCGCGCCGTGTCCCTGGAGTTCCGCGGCAAGAGCGGCGCCCCGGCCTGGCGCCGCTTCTGGGACGTCGCCTTCTTCCTCGCCAGCCTGACGGCGGCCCTGCTCTTCGGCGTGGCCGCGGGAGACTCCCTGTTTGGCATCCCGATCGGCCCGGACCGCGAGTTCGCGGGGAGCTTCCTGGGCCTGCTGCGGCCCTACGCCCTCCTGGTGGGAGCCTTCAACGTGGCCCTCCTGGCCCTGCACGGCTCGCTCTACCTGCAGCTCAAGACGGAGGGGGAACTCCGGGACAGGGTCAACGGCTGGAGCTGGCGCGCCTTCGGCGTGTTCCTGGGCTTCTATCTCGTTACGACCGCCGCGACTTTGGCGCGCGTGCCCCGGGCTCTGGCCAACTTCGAGCACAGGCCCTGGCTCTGGGCCGTGGCGGCGGTCAGCGTCCTGGCCCTGGCCAACATCCCGCGCTCGCTCCACCTGCGCCGCCCCGGCTGGGCCTTCCTCTCCTCGGCCGCTTTCATCGCGTCTATGGTCGCCCTCTTCGGCGCGGCCCTCTACCCGAACCTCATCACCTCCAGCCTCGACCCGGCCTGGAGCCTGACCGTGGGCAACTCCGCCTCCTCGGACAAGACCCTGGGCATCATGGCCCTGATCGCGGCCCTGGGCCTGCCCTTCGTGCTCATCTACACCGCGGTCATCTACCGGGTCTTCCGCGGCAAGGTGGAGTTGGACCGACTCAGCTACTAGGGACTCGGATTGGCCGGCGCGGGAGCGGAGGTCCTGGCCGACGAGGCTTGGGCCAGGCCGCCTCTGGTCGGCGGCCGGCCGGCCTAGGCGCCCGCAAATTTCGTACCATAGACAGGCCGCGGCCGCCGCGGCGCGACTTGAAGACCATCCTCGGCGTCAACGCCGTCTTCCACGACTCCTCCGCCGCCCTTCTGGTGGACGGCCGCCTGCAGTCCCTGGCCGAGGAGGAGCGCTACTGCCGGGTGCGCCACGGCAAGCGCGCCAGCGTGGACAACACCGCGGTCCTGCCCTACGCGGCCATCGACGAAACCCTGCGCTCGGCCGGGCTGGACTTCTCCCGGGTCGACGAGGTCGCCTACAGCTTCGACCCGGAGGCGCGCCTGGCGGCCCTGGGCCGCCTGCCCGCGGACCCCGGCATCCCGGCCGGGGACTACGGCAGCCCGGAGGGGGAGAGGCGCTTCCATGACCTCGTCCTTCTGACGCCCGGCCTGCTCAAGGCCCGCTACGGCCGCGAGGTCCCGGTGCGCTTCATCCCGCACCACGACTGCCACATGGCCGCGTCCTACTACTCCTGCCCCTGGGACGAGGCCGCCCTGCTGACCATCGACGGCATCGGCGAGAACGACACGGTCACCTGGGCGCGCTGCGGCCGCGGAGGCCTGGAGAGGCTGGGGCGGCTGGAATATCCGCACTCCCTGGGCTTCCTGTGGGAGCGGGTGACCCAGTGGGCGGGCCTGACCGCGAACCTCGACGAGGGCACCACCATGGCCCTGGCCGCCTACGGCGAGCCCGCGCGCTTCCGCGCCGCCCTGCGCCGGGTCCTGGAGCCGCTGGCCGACGGGACCTTCCGCGCGGACCCCGTCCTGGCCCGGTTCCGGGCCCTGGACGTCCGCGGCCTGGAGGAGCTCCTCGGCCCCCGGCGCCTGCCCCGGGAGCCCATGCTCTGGCAGGGCGAAGACCGCAGGCACGCGGACGCGGCCGCGGCCCTGCAGGAGCTGACCGAGGAGGCGCTCTGCGGCCTGGCCCGCCGGGTGCGCCGGGACTCCGGCCTGCCCCGGCTGGCCCTGGCCGGCGGGGTCGCGCTCAACTGCCTGGCCAACGCCGCGGTGGCCCGCAGCGGGGCTTTCGAGGAGCTCTGGGCCTTCCCCGCGGCCACGGACTGCGGCACCGCCTTCGGCGCGGCCTGCGTGGGCTCGCGTCTGGCCGGGGCCGAGCCCGTGCGGCAGGAGTGGACCCACGCCTTCCGGGCCCCGGGCGAGCGGCCGGAAGGCGTCGGCGCGGCCTTGGCCGAGGCCCGGCTGCAGGCACCGGCCCGGCCCGAGCGCGAGCTCCTGGCGGAGGCCGCCGAACTCCTGGCCCGCGGCAAGGTCCTGGCCTGGTACGAGGGCGCCGGCGAGGTGGGGCCGCGCGCCCTCTGCCACCGCAGCCTGCTCGCCGATCCGCGGCAGGCCTCCATGCGCGAGCATCTCAATCTGCGCGTCAAGCACCGCCAGGCCTTCCGGCCCTACGGTCCCGTAGTCCGCGAGGAGGACGCGGCCGAGTTCTTCGACATCCCTCCAGGCCTGCGGGGGCCCTGCCGGTTCATGCTGGCCGCGGTCCCGGTCAAGGCCGCGGCGCGCCGGAGGATCGCGGCCGTGCTCCACGAGGACGGGACCACCAGGCCGCAGCTCGTCGCCCGGCAGGACCATCCGCGCCTGCATGCCCTCCTCGGCGAGTTCGGCCGCCGGACCGGGGTCCCGGTGCTGGTCAACACCTCGTTCAACGACCGCGAGCCCATCGTGGGCACCCCGGCGCACGCGCTGGCGACCTTCCTGCGCGCGGAGATCGACGCCTTGGTCCTGGAGGACCGGCTGCTGCTGAAGGAACCGAGCGCGGCGCCTTCGGCGACTCGCTCAGGGCAAGCCCTGGGATGACCTCCTCTCCCGCCCACGACCCCCGCCGCCCCATCGACCACCACATCCAGGACGCGCCCCAGGGCCGCGAGCTGGTGCTCGCGCTCTACACCAGAGGTTGCATGTACCGGCAGTGCTCCTTCTGCTCTCTGCCCACGCTCTCGGCCGGGGACGCCGACGTCTCCGCGGACGACGTCCAGGCCCAGGTCGACCTCGTGCTGGACGGCATCCCCGCGGGCGAGAGGCGCGCCATCCGCCGGGTCACGGTCTACAACTCCGGCTCGGTTCTGGACCAGCGCACCATGCCCACCGAGGCCCTCTGGCACCTCTTCGAGCGGCTCGCCGACTTCCCCGCGCTGGCCGAGGTCTCTTTGGACACCCGGGCCGAGTTCGTGGAGGGTTGGGAGCTCGACGGGCTCAAGGCGCGGCTCTCCGGCCGGCGCCTGACCTTGGCCGTGGGCTACGAGACCGGAGACGAGCGCATCCGCAACGGCGTGCTGCGCAAGGGCTTGAGCGAGGAGACCTTCCAGCGCACGGCCGCCCTGCTCGCGGCCAAGGGCGTGCGCCTGAAGGCCTACGTGCTGGTCAAGCCCGACGCGGCCCAGTCCGAGATCCAGGCCGTAGACGAGGCCGTCGCCACCCTGAGGCACCTGC
>JAQUNT010000274.1 GCA_028717525.1 Elusimicrobiota bacterium | reverse complement strand
GGTCGCGGAGAGCGCGAACATGCGCGTGTTCTTGTTGGAGGTCACGTCCTTGATGGTGGAAAGGGCCTTGTGCGTGTAGGGCAAGGTCAGGTCCGTGCCGTACTCCAGCTCCCAGAACCGGCGCCCCGGGTTGTCCATGGTCTCGAACCACTGCCCGTTGTGGATCACGTTGGTCTTGCCCGTGAGGTTGTCCATGCGCACGGTGGCGTAGTCCTCGTAGTAGCCGCGCACCAGGTTCATGAACTCCTCGCGCACCCAGCTCGACTGCGGGGTGATGGAGAGCTTCGGCTTCCAGGGGGGCCAGACCGACCACTCCACGTGGTACTGCTTGTTCGGGAAGGCGTAGGACATGAGCGCGTCGACGAAGAGCTTGTCGCGCTGGCCCGCGGGCATCAGCGGGTCGGAGAGGATCTCCTTCATCATCTGCTTGGAGTAGTCGCGGGTCAAGTCCGTGACGCGCCCCTCGTAGATCTTGATGGCCCGGTCCTGGGTCATGCGCACGCTCTGCAGCTGCACGTCCACCCCGGACTTGAGCGCCGCCCCGCGCGTCTCGGCGCCCCGGAACACCGTCTCCAAGCGCTCGACGAAAGCCGTCTCCAGGCCCGGCGCCGCCGCGCGCAGGGACTTCAGGAAGCGCTCGCGCTCCGTGGCGTGCAGGCTGGCCATGTCGGCGGCCTCGCTGAGCCTCTTGAGCGTGGCCTCCCGGTCGCCGGGCGGCGCGCTGGAGAGCTCCTGCCATTTCTGGGACTGGTTGCGCAGGATGGCCTCGGCCTGCTGGCGCAGCTTCACCGCCGCCTCGGTCTCGCCCGACTTGGCCAGGCCCTCCACGGCCTTCAGGCCCGAGCCCAGCTCCTCGACGCTGCCCGCCATGAGGGTCTTGGCCTTCTCCGCGGCCCTCTTGGCCACCTCCGTCTCGTTGCGGTCCCAAACGGGGCTGCGGGCTATGGAGTAGGCGTCCGCCTTCATCTTCTTGTATATCCCGTAGAGCGGGTTCTCCGTCCCCGCGTAGGCGTCGAGCAGGGCCTTGCGCCCCTCCAGCAGGCGCAGGGCCGCGGCCTGGCTCTGAGCGTCGCCCTTGTTGACCAGGTCCAGGATCTGCTGGGAGTTCTCGCTGAAGCGCGCCTCCACGGCCCGCAGGTCCGCGGCGCCGATCCGCGGCAGGGCCGCCTCGCGCGCCCGGGCCAGGGCCGCGTGCGCCCCGTCGGCCTCCGCCTGCAGCGCGCCCAGCTCCTTCTGCAGCGGCTCGACGGGACGGCCCGCCTTGACCGCGGAGAGGACCTGGTCGTCCACCGCGGCCATGCGGCGGCCCACTTCGTAGAGCTTGGAGACCCCGGCCTGGTAGGCGTCCAAAGCGGCGTTCTGCTCGGGGGTGAAGCCCTGGCGCAGGGCGACCAGGTCGGACTGCGCGCCGACCAGGCGGGAGCTCTGGCGCTGCCGGCCCAGGCCCGCGTTGACGCCCGCGGTCTCGGCCTTGACGGCCTGCAGCTCCGCGGTCAGGGTCCCGGGCACGGGCCCGGACTTGGCCTCGCCCAGGCTCCGGGTCAGCGAGGTCAGGCGCTGGCCGATCTCGAAGAGCTTGGCCACCTCGGGCGCGGCCCCGCCGGTCCCCTTGCGCAGGGACGCGAACTCCTTCTCGCTCTGCAAAGACCGCGAGACCTTGCCGCTGACCAGGTCGATCTGGCCCTGCACCCCATCCAGGCTCCGGTTCAGAGAGGCCGCGGTCTCGGGGTTGGCCTCCGCGGCCATGCGCGTGCGCAGGTCCGCCGCCCGCTCCAGCAAGGAGCCCAGCTCGGTGACGCGCTTGGCGTAGCCGTCCAAGGTCTTGGGCGGCCCACCGGCCGGCTCCGGCTTGCCCGCGGACTGCTCCCGCAGTTCGAAGACCTTCTCGATAAGGCGCTGGGCCCGGCCGAACTGGTCGCCCGCGAAGCGCTGGGCCAGGACCACCTCGCCCTGGGCCAGGCGTATCTCCGACTGGAGGGCGGTCTTCTGGGCCTGCAGGGCACCCTTGTCGCCCGTGGTCTTGGCCAGCCGCTCGTCGAGGCCCGCGATCTGGCGCTTGAGGGTCTCGATGCGCGCCTCGGCGTTCTCGCGCATGCCCGAAGCCTGCAGGCGCAGGCTCTCCAGGCGGGACGCCGCGTCGCCGCCCACCAGCGGCAGGAGGTTCTTCTGCCGGGCCAGGCTGTCGGCCACCTCCTGGTTCATGGCCTTGCGCGCGGCCGCGTCGACCATGACGCCCTGGTCGAGCAAAGAGGTGATCTTGGCCGCGGCCGCCTGCACCGATGCCTTGCCGGCGTCGGGGATGCGCGCGGTGGAGTGCAGGACGTTGGCCTGGGCCTCCACGGCCTCCTTGAGCAGGACGCCCAGATCCGCGCCCTGCGGCGGGCGGGACAAGGTGTTGAGCAGCTCTCCCGTGGAGCGGCGCAGGAGCTTGGCCTGCTCGCTGGTGGCCAGGTCCTTGGCGCCCAGGAGTTTCTGCTGCTCGACGAGCAGGTCGCGAACCTTGCCCAGGCTCTCGGGCGTGGCCTGGGCGCGGGCCGCGTCCACGGCGGACTGGATCTCCTGGTTCTTGGAGAAGAGCCGCGTCAGAGCCTCGGGGAAGGCCGTCAGGCCCGGCGCGGACATGGACGCGTTGAGCGAGGAGAGCTGGCCGCGGATGGCCTCCTCGGCCTTGATGCGCGCCGCGGGGCTGTCCGCGTTGGCGAGCAGCTCCGCGGCCTTGAGCAGCTTCTCCGTAGCCGTCCGCGCCGCCCGGGACTCGGGGGTGCGCACCTCGAGCCCGTCGATGACGGACTGGGCCTGGCGGGCCTGGACCTTGACCCGCTCGGAGAGCTCGACCGCGTCGCGCTGCAGGAGCTTCTCCATGCGGGCGTTGAGCTCCTCGACGCGGGTGTAGACGGAGTTCTTGCGCGTGATCTTGCCCGTGGTCTCGCCCAAGGTCAGGGCCGGCTGCAGGGCCGCGCCGTCCATCTCGTCGCCCAGGATCCAGACCTTGTCCACGTACTTGGCGCCCTTGTTCTTGGCCTCCGCGATCTTGGACTTGAGGCCCTCGTAGGTGTCGAACTCGAGCTTGGTGCCCACCTTGCGCAAAGAGCGCCATTCCAATTGGGCCTGGGCGTCGAGGTTGGACTGCACCGTGAAGAAGCCGACCTCCATGTTGTGCATGCGGGCGTCGGCCTCGGCGATGGGCATGAGCCCCTCGAAGGCGAGCAAGGTCTTGCCGCCGCCCGTGGTCAGGCGCATGAAGCCGCGCACCGGGGCCCCGCCCTTGCCCATCTCCACGACCTTGGTCAGCGACTCGAAATAGGTGACGAACTGGCCCGGGCGCCAGCCGCTCAAAGCCGTGCCCTTGGAGTCGTGCAGGATGTAGGGCGCGCCCTTGAGGTCGCGGTTGACCGCGCTGCGCAGGGCCGCGGCGTCCTCAGGGGAGATGGTCCGGCTGCTCAGGGCCTCCTTGATGCCCGTGTTGAACTCGCCCAGCATGGTCTTGAAGGGGGCGGCGTCGGCCACCGTGGTCTTGCGCGCGGCCTCGGGCACGGAGTCGCGCCACTGGGACAGTCTGCCGCTGAAGGTTTCGAGCAGCTTCTGGACCCCGGGGCTGCCCTCGTACTGCACGCGCAGGGCGGAGAGCTCCTCGTTGAGCAGGGAGTGGGTGGTCTCCACGTTGTTGAAGCTCTGGAAACGGCCCTCCTGGGCCTCGATGAGCTTGAACATGCTGTCCAGGGCGTTGAACTGCTCCTGGGTGATGCCCCCGGACTTGAACTTGGCCTCGACCTTCTGGCTGAGCTCCCGCGTGACTTCCATGTAGGACTTCTTGGTCACCTGCAGCTCCACGTCCTGCCCCCACTGGGCGACGCTGTCCTTGAGCTCGGTGATGAAGCCCTCCAGGGTCTTGGCTTGGTCCTGGCTCTCGTGGACGTTGGCCGCGCTGGCCTTGAGCAGCTTCTCGGCCGGGCCGCCGGGCTTGCCCAAGGAGTTGGAGTCGAGGTAGCGCTGGATGTAGCCCTGGGCCAGGCCCTGGACCTTGGCCGAGATCTTGGCCCCGACCGGCAGCTCCGCGAGCATCATGGAGGCCACCTCGCGCTGCACCCCGGGGGTGACCCGCCCGAAGCCCGCCACCTTGCTGCCGGGCTTGGCGCCGAGGATCTGCTCGGCCAAGGAGGGGTTCTGGACCAAGGCCAGCACGCACTGCTTGCGCGCCTCGATGCGCACGTCGTCGGTGTTGAAGAGCTCGCCGATCATCTTGCGCTCGGCGGGGTCGGAGCGCGAGATCTTGAGGAACTCCCCCGGGTTCATGGCGGCCAGGTCCGCCTCGGCGTTGCCGCCGGAGACGAACTTCTTGAGCTCCCGAGCGATGGCCCGGCGCTTGATGTCCTTGGTGACCAGGAAGTTGGCCTCGGCCTCCTTGGAGCCCTTGTAAGTGAAGTTGAAGATGCGCTGCATCAGGGGCGGCTTGTTCTTGCCCAGCATGGGCAGGTAGCTCAGGTCCGCCTCCGCGTTGGCCAGCTGGGCGTCCTTGCCCGCCTTGATGTACTCGTCCTCGCCC
>JAQUNT010000273.1 GCA_028717525.1 Elusimicrobiota bacterium | reverse complement strand
GACCTGCAGCCCCAACTCGCGGCCGAAGGCGTCCTTCCAAGCCGGCAGGTTGGCGGTCGAACCGCTGATCGCGACATGGTTCACGGCGCCCACGGCCAGCTGCTTCTGGGCGAAAGTGATGCAGCCGCCGAGGTCCAGCTTGCGCTGGTCGGAGACGTTGGCCTCCTCGCCGAGGAAGACCTCGCGGAAGAAGACCGGGAAGCCCTTGTCCGCCACCAGGATGCGCACGTTGCCGCCGTCGAAGTGCACCTGGCAGTACGCCGTCCCGCCGACGCTCTTGTCCAGCGCCTGCCAGAGCTTGAGCGCCGAGCAGGGGGCGGTCTCCATCCCTGCGATGGTCAATCCCAAGGTCTGCAGCATGGCCGCGATGTTGGCGAGGTTCTGCTTCTGGGTCACCGCGATCAGGGTCCCCTGGCGGGGCCTGTTGGCGGCGTCCGGCGGCAGGGGGATGACCTGGTAGTCGTAGCTGAGGGCCTCGAAGGGGATGGGTATGTATTTCTTGGCCTCCACGGGCACGGCGGACTTCCAGAACCTGCGCTCGATGGTGGGCATGGTGAAGTAGCGCAGCAGGCCCAGGTGGTGGGAGAGCGTGACCATCACGTGCTTGGTACCCCACTTGAACTGCGACATGGACTGCTGGATGAGGGTGCCCAGCTTCTGGTTCTCGGTGAGGAAGCTGGTGTTGAGCGTGCCCGTCATGGTGCCGCCGTCCTTCTTCTGCGCGGAGACCGGGACCGGGATGCGGACGAGATGTTCGACGACGAGCTTCCCGGACCGCTCCATGTTGGTCTGGGCGATGTAGATGGTGTCGGGGCTCAGATACATCCCCAGAGTCGAGCTCAGCTTCGGCGCGGTCTGCCCGAAGGCCACCTTCTCGATGATGTCATCCCATTGCATCGCCATCGCTACTCCTTGCCCAGCAGGCGGATCTCCACCTTCCTGGCCTCGCCGCTCTCGGAGACCTCGGGGCGGATGCGGATCCGCTTGGGCTCGACGAGGTCCTTGTTGATGAGCAGGCCGGCGATCAACTGCGCCCGCCGCTCGGCCAGCCGCGCCGCATCGGGTTCCGAAGAGCCGGCCCAGCCATGGAGCTCGATGTCCTTCTTGGGGTCGTTTCCCGCCGCGGCTGCGGCCTTGGCCAGGGCCTTCTCCCCTTCCTGGGTCATCTGGTGGGTCCCGGTCTTGAAGGCGACCACGAATACGCCCGGGACCGCCTGGGCCTGGCCGGCTGTGGCAGCGGCGGCTTCCGCGCCGGGGGCCGCCTGCGCGACCGGCTCGGTTTCCACCTTGGCAGAAGTCTTGGCCTTGCCCGCCGGGGACTTCCTGGGCGCCCTGCGGGCCTTGGCGGCCTTGGCCTGCCCCTTGATCTGGACGGACTTCACCGGGGCCTGGTCCGCCTTTAGGATCCTCTCGACCGCCCCTGAGGTCTGTTCCGAGGCCGCCGGCGCCGCAGCGACAGGCTTCTGGGCTGCGACAACGGGCTTCTTGGCGGCAGCGGCCGGCTTTTGGGTCGCGGCTGCCGCAGCGGGGGGCTTCTCTGCGCTCTCCGCCTTCTGGGAAGGAGCCTGGGCCGCCGGAGCCGGCGCGCCCGGAGCGACGAGTTGGATCCAGCGGTGGAGGGTGCGGGTGCGGCTCTTGGCGTCCGTGGCCGACAGCACGCACTCGTAGCGCCCTCCGGGGAGGCTGCCCCCGAAGTAGTTCTGGCGCCCATTCCAATATATCTGGTGGAAGACGGGCCCCCCGCCCGCGACCTCCTGGAGCGGAGCCAACTCAGCGCCTCCCGAGGCGGGCTGCAGGAGCTGGAACTTCCAGGACACCAGCCCTGCGGGAGGATCGGAGACGGAGAACTCGATGATGGCCCCTTCATTGTCCTCCGGCCGCAGGGACTGCGGATAGATCCCGAGGCTGATGGGCGGGCCGGCCTCCTCCCCCAAGGAGCTTTCCACGACCAGCTCCAGAGGCCGGTTGTAGACGAACACGATGACGACTCCTTTGAAGTCCTTAAGCGGCTTGGGGATCTCGACCTGGCTGCTGAGCAGGTTCACCCTCACCCGCGGGGCCGCCACCCCCATGCTGAAGAGGTAGGCGCTGATCCCCATGCTCCGGCGCATGTCCTGCACCTTGGCGTCGCCCGTGGCGGCGTCCTCCGGAAGGATGACCACCTGCGTGCTGCCCAGGCTGAAGACCAGGCGCACCAAGGAATCGAGCAGGCGCGCGGCATCCTTATTGAAGGTGATCCCGGACGAGAAGAGCAAAGACGACGGGATGCCCAGGGCCTGCGGGTCCCCGTTCTCGAGCATCAGCACCCGGAGGCCGTCGTAGGCCTTGAGCTCCTTGAGGCTGGTCTCGAGCAGGTGGCGCAGCTTAGCCCGGATCTCCTTCTTCATCAGGTCCCGGTTGGCGGAAGGCAGGGGCGCGTCGCTGCGCACGGCGGGGCGCACGGCGGGGCGCACCGCGGGCGCGGCCGCGGGCACGACGCGCTGGACGGGAGCCGCTGCGGCAAGCTCGACGGCCTGGGCGTCGGGCTCAGGCAGGGCGGCGCGGGGCGCGGGCGCGGCCTTGCGGGCCGGCTCGCTGATCACCGTTCCGGCCACGGTCTCGACCTGGGTGGCGGCCGGCGGCGGGGCAGGCCGCTTGAAATCCTTGGTGCCGCTGTTCATGCGGTGCGTGATCAGGTTGAGGTATTCGTTGGCCATGGCCCGCTCAGACGGGTCCCCCTTGACCAGAATGTCCATGAACCGGTCCATGGCCTGCATGTCTTCTCCCCGTTCGTAGAACCTGACGGCCGTCTTCATCGAGCGGCTCTGGCCTGAGCCGGAATCCTCCTCTCCCTCTTGGGCTTGCGCCGCGACGGCGAAGGCCGCCGCTGCGGCTAACACCCAGCCTGGCCGAATTCTCATTGAAATAGCGATGCAAGCCGCTCTTGGATAAATCTTAGTTAAAAGCCATTACTGATTTATTTCAGACCCAAGGACCGCAGGCCGGCGAGCGCCGCCGCATTGGCGGGGTCCAGGGAGAGAGCCTCCCGGAATCTCGCCGCCGCCTCGCCGACGCGGCCCAAGGCCAGGTCGGCCTGCCCGAGATTGGCGAGCGCCGCGACGTTCTTCGGGTCCTGGGAGATGACCCATCCCAGGTGGAAGCGGGCCTCCTCGGCCCGGCGGTGATAGAGCAGCAGGCTTCCGGCCAGGAAGCGCGCCTTCCCCATCTGCGGGAACCGCTCGGCCAGGCGCAGGGCCAGGTCCAAGCTGGCCTGGGAATAATCCCCCCGGCCCAGCCGGGCGTCGAGTTCCCGCAGGCGGGCCAGCCCTTCCACGACCGCCGGGGGCGGACGTCCCGAGCGCGCAGCCGCGGCCAGGAGGGCCTGCTCGGAGGCCTTCGCGTCCGGGCTCAGGGCCAGCGCCCGCGAGTAGGCGTCCACGGCCTCGGGCCAGCGCTTCTCGGTGGCGAGGAGGAAGCCCAGGTTGTGCCAGTGCGCCGGATTCTCGGGGAAGAAATGGACGGCCCGCTCGAGGAGTTGGAGGGCCTCGGCCCGGTGGCGGGGGAGGTCCCTCAGGAGCGCGGCGCTGAGGCTGTTGTAGACGTCCCCGGAAAGGGGATTGATGAGCCAGACCATGCGGTAGTAGTCCAGGGCGCTCTTGGGCTCGTTGAGCCGGGAGGCCTTGATTGTGGCGATGTTGTAGTAGATCTCGTCGTAGCCCGCGTTGGCCCTGAGGGCTTCGGCGTAGGCGGCATCCGCGTCCGAGAACCGGTTGGAGCGGGCGTAAGCGTTGCCCAGCTCGTAGATGGCGTTGACCTCGCGAGGCCCCCAGGCGCGCGAGGTCTCCAGTTCCCGGATCGCCATGGACATGGCTCCCTGCCGGAGGAGCTTGAAGCCGGCGAAATAGTGGACCTCCCGCTCCCAGACCCGGATCCAATACCAGGAGGCCGCCAGGGCCAGGGCCGCGGCCGCCACGGAGAGGACCTTGGCCGCGCCCGGCCGATGCAGGACCCGCCAGCGCCCCCCCTCCGGCTCGGCCTCCGCCCCCGCCATGGCCAGCCCGGCCATCCACCAGCACATGAAGCCCGGGACCGCGAAGTGCAGGGACACGTTGAGCAGGTTGTCCACCAGCATGCCGGCCACTCCCGCGACCGCGGCGGTCCAGACCCCGGGCCGGCGGCCCTGACCGGACCAGCGGCGCGCCGCCGCGAAAAAAGTCGTCCAGAGCCACGCCCAGGCGCCCAGCCCGAGCAGGCCGGTCTGGGACCATATCTCCAGGATCTCGTTGTGGGCGTTGTTGGCGTGGGTGCGCATGGCCGCGAAGACGTCGAAGCAGTTGAGCAGGTGTCCTTGATAGAAGGGGTAGAACAGCTCGAAGAGGCCCCAGCCGTTCCCGGTCAGAGGGTTCTCCGCGCCCATGAGCCAGGCGCCGCCCCAGATGAGCAGGCGCTGGTAGAGCGGGCTGTAGGGCACCGAGGTGTTGACGGCCTGGCTGACCTCGGTGAGCCGGCTGATGACGCTCGGCGCGTAGCCCGACGCGATGGAGCTGGCCGGCCAGAACAGCAC
>JAQUNT010000272.1 GCA_028717525.1 Elusimicrobiota bacterium | reverse complement strand
GACCGAGGTGGGACGCAACTGGGACGAGTGCCACGCCAGCGACGTGACGCACAAACTGCCTTGCTTCTCGCGGGAAGGCCGGCTCTACGACTGCCTTTTCTCCCAGCAGTTCGACCGGGCCCTCTTAGACCACTAGTTCTTGGTGGCCGACCGCCTGCGCAGCGTCACCCAAGACAAGTCCAGCGCCAATCCTCCCGGCGACGATGAGCCGGCGTAGGGCCGCTGCTGCCAGGAGGGGGCTTGCTTATTGACGGAAGCGATCGGCGCGGCGAGGGGCCCGGCTTGGGGTTGTTGCTCCTACAACCTATTTCAATCGCCCTTAACACTTCCGATTTGAGCCGGATCTTCTTCCCGGTCCTATTCTCTTGTGGGGGTATTTCCTCTATCTTTCCCCTCTTTGGCATGGGCAAGCGCCGCTTTTATCTCCAGGTCCGCTTTCGAATTCGCTCCAACTTCTCTCGAATCCCACTGTCCGGGTGCAACATTGTGGTTCACCACCTCGCCCTTTTCATCAAAATGATAAGACTCCAGCTGCCTATCCTTGCGGGAAAGCAGGTCTACTTCATGTTTGGTCATAAAGCATTTGGTCGTCATATACGGCTTATCCAGTTCTTCCTTTGACCAGAAAATAAGGCGGTCGCCGTTCCTGGTAACGCTGTTAGCATCGATATAATCACTGAAGGACGATCCCAAGAAAGAGGCCGTAGGATCGGAGTGATCCTCACATCTTTTAACAAGGACCCAATTGGCGGCCGTCAATACTGCCCGTCTTTGCTTTTCTAGCTGGCCCTTTTTGGCGTGTTTTTGGGCGATCTTTATCAAATGATCTTCCAATGAACCGTTCGTAATCCTCTTATTCTTGCTGGCTTGCGCTTCGTGGCTGGCGACCTCTCCTTTGGCATCATATTTTATGGATTCAAGCTCTCTATATGTTCCGGCAGCCGTGTCAGCCTCGTATTTTCTGGTGATTGATTTGACATTGTCCACCTGTGCGGGATTATCAAGGTCTTGTTTATACCAGAATTGCAGTTTACTTCCATCCCTGACAACGCTATCGCCGTCGATATAGTTATTGTAGGGTGTGCCATAAATGATGACATCCATTTCCTCCGAGGAGGATGTTCTTTCCACAAAGATCCAGTTGCTGGCGAATGCATGACCGGAGAACGTCACGAAAAACAATGTTAAAAGGAATAAAGCGCTTTTTTTCATATTGATGCCCTCCGTCAAGTCGCAGGAGAAATAGCCCCTCTTCAAGCCGCCCTCTCCGCGAGTCCCTTCTGTCTCGCCACGCACCTTCCGATCGCCAGCCCATTCGGGGGCTGACCATCGGTATAATAACACAATCAGCCAGGAGAGAACGTCCGCGCGGCAGGTGGGTTCCCCTTCCTGGCAGCGGCCGCCCTCACAGAACGGCAACGCACTTCCCAATGCCGTTCTGTGCTACTCGCTACCGCTCGTTGACGCCGGCTTGTCAGGGCCGGAAGGACTAGTAGCTCCGAAAAGAAGGGATAGTCTCTTCCATATCGCCCACAATGCCAGACCGCCGAAGCCGACGGGGAACGTTATCATGGCGAGCCAGGGGAGCACGGTGAAGGGGTAAAGGAGGTCCCCGAACGGGATCCCGAAGCGCACGCATGGGTCCGTGCCCGCCTCGTTCATCGCGCACCCGAGCAGCAGCCCCAGGAGCCCGCCGGGCAGCGAGAGGAGGAACGGAAGGAATGCGAAGACGCCGCAGACGAACGGCACCCTCCAGCTCGAAGCCCACAGCTTTTTAAGCATAGGGAGCGGCTATATCCTACAATTTTCTGGATGCGGACCCTCTCCAGCCTGCGGACAGCCTTCGTGGCCCTGCTCGCGGCCTCGGGCTGCTCCCCCCTGTCTTCCGACATCGCGGTCGTGGACCTGCGCACCGGCGCGCGCTGCCACCCGCCCCACACCGACATGCGCCAGGTCGTCTTATCCGTGGACCGGACGGCCCGGACCTTCACGACGCTGACCAGGCGGGGCTTGCTCTTCGCGCTGCAGACCTACGACCACGCCTGCCGCAAGACCTCCGAGGCCGTCACTCCCGCCTTCGACGACGGCTACGCGTCCACCCCGCGCCTCTGCGCGCTCTCCCGCGACGGCCGCCGCTTGGCCTACTACAAGGATGGGAGCCTGCGCCTGCGCGACATCGCGACGGGGAAGGAGTCCCCGCTGTGGGAGGGCGTCGCCTCCTCGCGCGGGGAGTTCACCCTGCTGGAGTGGCTCTCCGGCTCGGAGCTCCTCGTGGGGCTGCAGCAGGTCGACGGGTCCGCCCGGAAGGAGGACGAGCTCGTCGTCCTGGACGCGGTCTCGGGCGGGAGGCGGACGATCCACCGCCCCGCCTACTCGTTCCCGTTCCTGGACAGCGACCTGACGCAAGACGCTTCCCTGCTCGCCTTCGAGGACGGCGCCAAGCGCCATGACATCTACGGAACGATCAAGGTCCTGGACCTCCGGACCGGGGCCGTCAAGGCGGCCTTGGGGAGCGGCTCCGAGCTGATGAGCCTGCCTCGCTGGAGCCCCGACGGGGCCGAGCTCGCCTACGTGGAGGGGAGCGAGCTGAAGCTGTGGCAGGCGGCCGACGGCACGACGCGGACGCTGCGCACCCTGCCGGAGGACTTCACCGCCTACCGCCTGGTCTTCGGGCTCGGCGTGGTCGGGTATACCGGCCAGAGGAGCGCTTGGCTGCCCCAGACCCTCGTCGTCCTGGACTCCCGAGATGGAGCCCGCCTGCGCACGGTCTGGGCGCCGTTCAACGGCGGAGCGTTCCCGCTCGACGGCGACCAGGCCGTCTTCGAGGTCGGATTCTAGCCGGACCGCCTCCGGCCTATGCGACCTGGTCGTCGTCGCTCGGAGGGTCGATTGGCGGTTTGGCGCTACCAGAGCGGCTGGTTGCCCACCCGCTCCCCGGAAACGTCTGCCGCGTCCAGTATCACTATGAAAGCGTTCGGGTCCTCGTCCGCGGCCAGGGTCTTCAGCGTGTGAATATCTCCGCGCCGGATCACCGAGTAAATTATGGTCTTTTCGCTCCCGCCGCGCGCGCCGCTGCCCCTGAGCAGGGTGGCCCCAAGGCGCGCGTCGGCCGTCAGTCTGGCGGCGATCCGCGCCCACTTGTCTGAGACTATCAGCGCGGCCTGCCGCGTGGCCAGGCCGTGGAACACCTTGTCCGTGACGAAGGCGCAGACGGCTATGAAGACCAGAGCGTACAGCACGCTCTCGACCGGGAAGAAGAAGAGCGCCGTGCCCAGCAGGCCGGCGTTGAAGAGCATGGTACCCGCGCCCAGGGTCAGCCCGAACAGCTTGTGCAGGATTGCGAAAAGCATTTCCGATCCGCCGGCCGACCCGTAAGAGCGCGACATCACCGCCACGCCCACCCCCGTGAGCCCGCCGGCGGCCACGGCCCCCAGCATCCTGTCCGTTATCCCCAGGTCCGGCATCGGGATGTAGAGCATCAGCGAGTAGATGACCATGCCCCACGCCGTATACAGGATGAAGCGCAGGCCCATGAAGGACCAGCCGAGCAGAAATACCGGCAGCGCGCAAAGCAGGTACAGCGCCCCCAAAGGCAGCGCGTGCCACTTGTAGAACAGCAACAGCGCTACCCCGGTGAGCCCGCTGGAGAGAAAATTATGCGGCACCAGTATGCCGTTGACGGCGGCAGCGCAAAGCGCGCTGCCGGCGGCCAGCAGCAGGGTATGCAGGAGGAAATCCAGCGTTCTCTTCTTCAGGTTCGTCATGGTTCTCTCCTCGCTTTGGCCCGCGCCTGTGAATGCTTTACCGGTTTGTAGATAAGATGGACGAGCCGGCAACTCCATAAGTTCAGTATGACGTGGGTTGTTCCTTGGGGGAACCTATCCACACAGAACACGGAGGTGCCGGCTCATGTACAATTCTACCACAGTCGTAGGACTTGACGTACACAAAGGCTCCATCGTGGCGGCCGTCCTGCCCGCCCACGCCCAGCGTCCTACCGATACCGTCGAGATCGAGAACCGACCTGCCTATCGCGGAACCGCGCGGAAGCTGCATCGTCGACATCGGAGGCGGCACGACCGAGGCGGCCGTGCTTTCCCTGGGCGGGATCGTCGCGGCCAGGTCCGGGCTCGCCGCCGACGATAAGATGGACGAGGCCGTCGCTACGCATTTCATGCGCAAGTACAACCTGATCATAGGCGAGGTGTCGGCGGAGCATGTGAAGATAGAGATCGGCTCAGTCTTCCCGATGCCATTAGAGAAGACCTTGGAGGTGCGGGACGGGACCAGGCCACCGGGCTCCCCAAGACCGTTCTGGTTACTTCCGAGGAGATACGGCAGGCGCTCCTAGAGCCGGTGCACTTCATCATCGAGATGATCAGGGACACACTCGAGGATACGCCTGCCCGACTCTCGGCCGACCTGGTGGATCGGGGGATGGTCCTGGCCGGCGGGGGGTGCCTGCTGCGCGGCCTGCCGGACCTCGTCCGGCAGGAGACGGGGGCGCCGGTGCGAAGGGCCGCCGACCCGTTGGGGTGCGTCGCCTTG
>JAQUNT010000271.1 GCA_028717525.1 Elusimicrobiota bacterium | reverse complement strand
AGGCCGGGCAGATGACCGTGGCCCAACGCCAGATCAACCCGGAGAAGATCGCACGCGAGGCCGTGGAGAGCCTCACGCCCTGGGCTGCCAAGAAGAGCCTGGCGCTGTCTTTGTCGGTCACCCCGGGCTTGCCTCCGGTCTACGCGGACGATAAGCGCACGGTCCAGGTGATCATCAACCTGATCTCCAACGCCATCAAATTCACCCCCGCGGGAGGCAGCATCAAGGTGGCTCTGGGCCAGTCGCGGGAGAAGGGCGACAGGTTCCTGGAGTTCTCCGTGGCCGACACCGGCTCCGGCATCGCCAAGGCGGACCAGGCGAAAGTCTTCGAGAAGTTCCAGCAGATAGCCGGGGGAGAGATCAAGACCCCCGGCACCGGCCTGGGCCTGTCCATCGCCAAGGCTCTGGTGCACCTGCAGGGCGGCGAGATGTGGGTGGACAGCGACCTGGGGCGGGGCGCCGTCTTCGCCTTCACTCTCCCCGTCTACGTCCCTCCGCGCGAGGAGGCTCTCCAGCGGGCTCCCGCGGCCAAGGACGTCCGGCCGTGGTGGAAGAAGCTCCTCAGCCTCAAGTAGCTCGGGGCAAGGCCCAGAGCAGGAGCTTCGCCTCGTCCAGGAACGCGGGATAGTCCTCGGGCTTGACCAGCCGCTCCTGCCGGTAGGCCGCCAGCCAGCGGCCGCGGCCGTCGATGCACCAGTCCGGATGGGTCTCGAAATACTGGCGCAGGTTCAGCCCGAACAGGGCCCGCACCGCGGCTTCGTCCGTGCCGCGCAGCAGGTAGCGCTTGGAGAATCCCGGGCTGTCCGGGAAGTCGATGTCCTGGTAGCCGAACAGCGAGCCGAGCCGGTGGAAGGCGTTCTCCGGCCGGAGCTCGAAGCGGGGCAGGCGGCCCTTCGCGGTGGAGAGCAGGGCCACGGTCTGGCGGTGGATCTTGGTGCTGTTGCGGTCCCCGGTCGTGTAGGCGTAGTCGCAGATGATCAGGCCGTGGGTCCCCTCGGGCTTGCCGCTGAGGATGTTGCGGTAGGTCCGGTCGCGCCCTTTGGCGAAGAGGTGCAGGCTGCGGTAGTCTTCCGCGCTCAGGCCCGGGGCGCTCTCCTTGAACTTCAGGCCGAGGCGCGGGGCCAGCGCGGCCAGGGCCAGCCGCCGCCGCTCCTCCTGGCGCCGGCTCCAGGCGAAGCCTGCGATGCCGACGGCGGCGGCGCCGCCGAACACGAGCCAGGGCAGGTAGATCTCGACGCCGGTCATGGGGTCCTATTCTATGAATTTACCGGCCGGAGGGTCTGGCGCGCCAGCACGTAGGCGGCGACCCGCGACGCCCCGGCGCGGAGCAGGGCCCGGGCGCATTCCTCCAAGGACGCGCCGGAGGTGCAGACGTCGTCGATGAGCAGCACGGAGCTCCCGCGCGCCCGCGGGGAGGCCTGGAAGGCGCCGGCCAGGTTGGCGCGGCGGGACTGCCGGCCGAGGTCCCATTGGGGCCTGGTGGGCCGGGCGCGCTCGAGCAGGTCCAGCACCGGCAGGCCAGAGAGCCGCCCGAGCTCCTCGGCCAGCAGCCGCGCCTGGTTGTAGCCGCGCTCCCGCAGGCGCCGCGGGTGCAGAGGCACGGGGACCAGGGCGTCGTGACCGGAGAGCTCCGGGAACCCGGGCAGCAGGCAGGCCATCCAGCGGCCCGCGGCGCGGGCCGCCTCCCGCCGGCCGCGGTACTTGAAGGCCCGCACCAGCGCGGGCGCCGGGCCGCGGTAGAGGAAGGCGGCGCGCACCAGGGGGCAGGCGAAGGACCGGCCCAAGCAGGCGGTGCAGTAGGCCCGGCCGCCGCAGACGGGCTCGGCGCAGCGCAGGCAGAAGGGGGGCGCGCAGAGGCGCAGGCCCTGCCGGCAGCGCGCGCAGAGAGGCGCGTCTTCTTCCCGGGGCAGGTCCTCCCGGCAGTGCGCGCAGGTCTGGGGGAAGAGCCAATGCGCCGCCCAGGCGGCGAGCCGGCGCAGTCCCTCCATACTACTTATACGAGGCCGGCGCCGAAAAGTTCCCTGCGGCGGTCAGAACTGGAACGTCAGGGTGGTGCCCATCGAGTAGGAGATGTACTCCTCCTGCTTGAGGTACTTGTGCCAGAGGCGGGAGAAGGCGCCGTTCATGGTCAGGCGCAGGTTCTTGGCGATCTCGTAGTCCCCGCTGGTGTTGAGGCTGGCCAGGTCCGAATTGTCCGCCTGCGACACCGGGGAGCGGCGGTGGGCCAGCGAAAGCGTCGTGGTCCAGATGATGCGGTTGGAGAACAGGATCGGCTTCTTGGCCCCGGGCAGCAGCAGACCCCGGGGCAGGGCCACGTCCATGCGCGTCAGCAGGCTCGGGGTGAGGACCGTCACGTCCTGGGTCTTGATCCCGGTGCCTAGAGTGGTCCGATCGAAGCTGTAGTCGACCTTGGGGGTCAGATAGACCTTGCGGATGTTGAAGTTCACCTGGACCGTGGCGTCCTGGTGCTCGGTCCTCTGGGTGTTGGCGTCCACGAGGACGTCGAGGTTCTTGGAGCTGCGCCGGTTGTAGCTGATCAAGGTGTCGTAGCGCTTGCGCACCAGCGAGCGCAGGTCCGTGCTGAAGGACTCGTCCGTGGCGATGGAGGCTCCGACGTTCTCGGTCTTGTGGGCGGAATAGCGGAAGTTCATCTGCGTGTTGCTCATCCAGCGCTCGCTGTGCAGCAGCAGCTCCACCTGGCTGATGCTGGCCACCAGGTCCGGGAAGGTCGTGGAGAGGGTCTTGGAGAGCGTCCCCGTCACCTCCGAGCGCTGGATGCTGCGCACGTAGTTGTTGGAGACGGACAGGGTCTTGAGCGGCGCCCAGCGGCCCGCCAGGTCGTAGGCGGAGAGCGGCGACCAGCGCTGCGTGGAGTTGAAGGTGTCGCGCAGGGTGCGGTTGGCCAGCTGGGCCGCCGGGTTCTGGGGCTTGAGCGGCGAGCGCACCCAGAGGTTCAGGTTGGATTGATATCCGCTCTCCACGTTGTTCCAGACGTCGCCGTCCTGGAGCTGGTAGCCGTTGACGATGTTGACGGAGCGCAGGAGCTTCACCCGGGGGACGATGTCGGCGACGTTGATGGGCAGGCTCACCGAGCCGTTGGCCGAACGGTTGACGGTCTTGATGTCCCCGATGTCGAAGAAGTAGGTCGTGTTGGTGATCACGGTCGAGATGTTGAGGATGGTGTTCTCGATGATGTCGGCTTGGTAGTTGATCTGGGGGTTGAACCAGGACAAGAACCTGAAATTGGAGGTGATGCCCGCGCTCTGGTTCATGGCCTTCGGGTATTTGCGGTTGATCTCGGTGACTTTGTCGTTGCCGAGGTCGGAGCGGCGTTCCGTGACCTTGACCAGCGAGTAGGTCGGGTTGAGCGAGGACCCCGTCCAGGGGATGAAGGTCAGACGCGCTCCGTAGGTCTGGCTGACGTCGCGGGTGTTGGAGTTCCCGACGATCTGGCGGATCGCCAGCGAGGAGTAGTCGGTGAGCTCGGTCTTGTGGCCGTAGTTGAGGTCGACGGTCTTGGGCAGGAAGCGTGAGTTGACGGGCACCCCGTACTGCAGCGAGCCGGAGTAGTCGATGCTGTCGTCGACCCGGGTCAGGGTCTGGTACTCGGTCCGGTTGCGCTTGTAGGAGAGGTTCAGGCGCGGCCAGGCGCCCCGGGTGAAGTTCCCCTGCGCCGAGCCGCTCCAGTTGGTGACCTGACCGGTCTGGAGCTGGGTGATCAGGTTGGAGGAGTTGCCGGTCAGGGCCGTGTTGGGGGTCACCGTGATGGCGCGGGTGAGATTGAAGCTCATGGGGAAGAAGGCGAGCCGCTTGAGATTGAGATAGGCGGAGTCCAGTCGGTTGTCCTGGTTGGACACGACCGAGGTCGGGGTCTGGAAGTTGCGGTCGATGTAGCGGTCCTTGAAGCCGAAGGTGGCCCAGCCGGTCCAGTCGAAGTCCGCGGAGATGGAATGCGCGTCTCCCACTCGGACGACCGCGTCGGCCAGGTAGATCTCGTCCACCCAGACCCGCCCCTTGGTGGGCAGCCCCGTGCCGGCCCCGTCGGCGACCTTGCGCACGCCGGCGACCAACTGGGCGACCTGCTGGAGGCTGGGGGTGCCGGAGCTCACCACCGTCACGCCGTCGGTCGCCGTGCGCCAGATGTCCTGCACCCCGTTGTTGGCGGAGCTGATCTGGCTGATGGCGATCTTGCGCCAACCGGAGAACTTCGGGCTGAGCGGCATCCGGGCCTCCCAGAAATTGGTGTCGTTGCCCACGCGCAGGAAGAACTCGTGGTCCGTCCGGTTGCAGAAGTCCTGGTCGGAGGCGCAGCCCGCGTCGCCGTAGAGCAGGAAGGCGAAGGTCTTGTGCTGGCTGATGTCCACGGCGTGCGTGAAGGTGCGCTTGGTGTAGACCGTGGTCGTGGAGCCCGCTACGGAGGTCATGGTCATGCTGGAGAAGTCCAGCTGGAGGGACTGCTCCGACAGGTTGCTGGTGCCCTGCTGCCTCTGCTGGTCGGCCACGCTGCCGTAGAGGTCGTTGTAGACCGCGCTGGCGTCGCCTCCGGCGTTGAAGA
>JAQUNT010000270.1 GCA_028717525.1 Elusimicrobiota bacterium | reverse complement strand
CGTGGGGCTTGTTCACGGTCCGGCGAGACTTGGCGGCCTTGGCCTTGACGTTCCAGACACTGTAGGTCTAGCGGCAGCGCTCCGGCGGCGCGGCGCCGGGCTCCTGGGCCCAGCCGAATCCCAGGACGGCCAGCAGGGCGAGGACAGCCATGGGACCTCCTGACTCAGTCTTTGACGGGTAGGTACTGGGTGAAGCTGCGCAGGAACCAGGTGACGAAGTCCTGCTCATCGGCCGGGAGGCCGGCGTCGACGCGGTACTTCCAGGTCAAGGTCCCGCCCCGGCCTTTGGCGGAAACGACATAGGATTCCAGCTGGCCCCGGCCCATGAAGCTCAGCCGGCGCCACAGCGCGGCGGCCCGGCCCGGGTCCTGCGCGTAGGCCTGCCGCATCCGCTCGTAGAGGGTCTGGATGTCCGGCCCGGGCGGGCGGGGCGCGGCGGCCGCGCTCTTCATGCCCCGGCACTTGTCATCCGGCCCGGCGTGCCCGTAGGTCCGGGACCCGCGCCGGACCTGGGCGGAGCCGGAGACGAAGCGGCCGGACGCGTCGAACTCCACCCGCATCTCATCCGAGAAGTCGGACGCTCCCGCGCCCGGCTCGCTGGTCCACTCGCAGGCTTCCCCGGAGGCCAGAGCCCGGCAGGCCGTGGGGACGCCGAACTGGCGGATGAAGGACTCCTTGTCGCCGTGCCCGCCCGAGACCAGGCCGCAGATGCCGAGCTGGAGGGTCGTGGCCCGGCTCGGCCAGGGGGCGCAGCCGCAGAGTCCGGCCGCGGCCACGAGCAGGGCCGCGGCTCCGCATCCGGTTCGCCTCATGCGCCTATCTCCCGGGCTCCGGGGGCGCCGTTCTGGCGGCATCCGGATCGAGCCGCGCGGCCGCGTCGAACTCCGCCTGCGCCTCGTTGACGCGGCCTTGGTCGTTGAGCATCACGCCCCGGATATAATGCTGCTGAAAAGCGCGCTTCCGGGCCCCGTAGAGGAGGCTCGCGCAGAGCTCGTCCTCGGGCATGAGCTTGAGGCAGCGCTGGCACTGCTCCATGGCGTCTTCCTCGGACTGCCGGTCCGCGGCCTGGCAGGCTTGCTGATGAGATCTCTCCTTGGCGTGGATGCCGCCGGAGGCGCAACCCGCCGCCCCCAGGAGGCCGCCGCACAGCAATAGGGCGCAGGCGGCGGAAAGCATCGGGGCACTCGGGGTTGAACCGAGAACCTCATGGTCCCAAACCATGCGCTCTGCCAATTGAGCTATGCCCCGTGATGTGCTGCGACGGGATTATACAAAATGGGGCTCTTGGGGAGGATGAAACAAGGGGCGAGCGGGGTCGTCGCCGGGGACCTGGCGGGATCAGTCGGACCCCGGCGTGGAAATGATCTCCACGAACCCAGTCACAGACCGGGCAAAGGCAATGATAGCACACGTCGGGTCTCACGCATCCCCGGTTCCGCATTCGCGGGCGAGGATCAGGGAAGTCAGCAGGTCTTACGCCTGAGCCTTGCGTCCCTTAAGGAGCTTCTCCACGTTGCCGAAGAGGTCCTTGTGGGTGAAGGGTTTGGTCAGGTAGCCGTCCATCAGGACCGGGGACGAGCTGGACCGCGGTATCTTGTCCAAGGCGGAGATCACCAGGATGGGGATGGCGCGGGTGCGCGGATTGTCGCGAACCATGGTGATGACCGAGTATCCATCCATCTTAGGCATCATGATGTCCAGCACCAGGAGGTCGGGGAGCTCCGCAGAGGCGTCATCGGGCTGGAGGCCCAGCTTCTTGAGGGTCTCCAGACCTGACGAACAGGTGGAAACCTCGTGCCCGGCCCTGGTCAGGATGGCCTCCACGAGAAGGAGGACGTCCGCTTCGTCATCGATGACCATGATCTTGGCCATGTCGTCATGGTACCACCTTCCCGACGCGGCGTCAACGCGCCGCCAGCCCGTCAGTGGCGCCCTCTTATGATAAGATTGCCGTATGGCCAAAGGGAAGCCGTCCGGCGCAGCGGAGCTGGAGCAGCTGCGCGAGTCCCTGAAGAGCCGGGTCCGGGAGCTGGACTGCCTCTACTCCATCGCCGACCTGGTCTCCAAGGCCTCCACCGTGGCGGAAGTCTTCGAGACCGCGGTCGCCTTCCTGCCCCAGGGCTACCGCGACCCGGAGAGCCTGCGGGCGCGCGTCCTGTTCCAGGGGCGGCGATTCCAATCCGACGGATTCCCCCCGGAGGGCCGGGTGCAGTCGGCCGAGCTCACCGCCGGAGGAAAGCCCGCGGGCGCGGTGGAGGTCTGCCGCGCGCCGGGCGCGGACGGCCAGGGCTTCTCCCGCGAAGAGCAGGCCATGCTCATGGCCGTGGCGGAGCGCCTCGGGCAGGCGGTGGACCTGCTGCTGGCCCAGAAGGAGGTCCGCTTCAAGAACGCCTTGATGGCCGCCCAGCACGAGGCGACGCTGGACGGGATCGTGACCCTGGACGCGGCTGGCCAGGCGCTGTCCTTCAACAAGCGGTTCCTGGACATCTGGGGCGTGGACGCCGCGGCCCTGCAGGCCCCGGGCCCGGAGCCCATGCGGCAGGCCCTGCGCGACAAGCTGGTCGACGCGGGATCCTTCGACGCGACGGTACGGCGCCTGCGCGCCCAGCCGCGCGAGCTCGGCCGCGGCGAGATCGCCTTGGCCGACGGCCGGACGCTCGACTTCTACACGGCGCCCGTGCTCGGCTCCGCGGACCAGTGCTACGGCCGCATCTGGCATTTCCGCGACATCACGGAACTGCGCCGGGCCCAGCAGGCCCAGAAGGACGCCGTAGCCATGGCTACCCACGAGCTGCGCACCCCCCTGGCCGTCATCAGCAACGCGCTCTACCTCATCCAGGAGGGCACGCGCCCGCAGGAGTGCCTGGCCATGGCCGCCGCGAACTGCGAGCGCATGAGGCGGCTCATAGACAACTACCTGGACCTGGCCCGGATCGAGTCCGGCCGCATGGAGTTCCGCTTCGCCCCGGTCTCCCTGCCGGCGCTGGTGGAGCGCGCGCTGAGCGACAACGCGGCCTGCGCCGGGCCGGACGGGGCGAGCTTCGCGCTGGGCGAGAGCCTGCCCGAGGCCTGGGTCCGCGCCGACTGCGAGCGGCTGACGCAGGTGCTGGCCAACCTGCTCTCCAACGCGGCCAAGTTCTCGCCGGCCGGCGGCCGCGTCGAGGTCTCCTTGGCGCGGCGCGGCGGCAGGCTGCGCGTGGCGGTCAGCGACCAGGGCCCGGGAGTGGCCCCGGAGTTCCGCGCCAAGGTCTTCGAGAAGTTCGCCAGCCGCGCCGCCGCCCACAACAAGAAGGGGACCGGCCTGGGCCTGAGCATCTCCAAGGCCATCGTGCAGGCGCACGGCGGGGAGATGGGCTTCTCCGACAACCCCTCGGGCGGGGCCACCTTCTTCTTCGAGCTGCCGGAATCCCGCCCGGCCGGCGCCTAGGCGGCCGCGCCGCCGCCGGGGGGCAGCCGGCAGAAATCGGACAACCCCACCATCTCGAAGAGCTTGCGCGCGGACTCGGGCGCGTTGGCGATGCTGAAGTTGCCCGGGCCGGCGCTCTTGGCCGCCCTCAGGCAGAGCCGGATGAAGGAGGAGGAGATGTAGTCGACCTTGGCCAGGTCGAAGACCACGCGCTGGCGCGCCTGCTCGACCCGGGACATCAGGTCGGCCTCCAGCTTCAAGCTCGAGACCGTATCCATCTGGCCGTCCAGCTCGCAGACCAGGACGTCCTTCTCAGTCCTGAAGTTCAGCATCTCTGGCCGGGATTATACAACATCTCAGCTCTATGAACCCCATCAGGAGCGCGGCGAGGCCTTTGCGGCAGCGCCCCAGCCGCTGGATGTCGCTCCGGTCCAGATGTTCATGCCAAGGCTTGTCCGGCACGCTGTTGGAGACATAGAGCACGGCCAGCGCCCTCTTGCCGGCCCGGCGCGCGGCCGAGAACACCGCCGAGCATTCCATGTCCAGGCAGTCCACGCCCAGGGCGCGGAAGCGCGGCAGAAGCGCTGCCTCCAGAGCCAAGGAGCCCACCGTGGCGCAGGTCCCTTCGGGCAGTCCGCAGCGGCGGGAGAACTCTCCGGCCAGGGCCTGGTCCGGGAGATGGCAGCCGCCCTCCCCTTTGCCCGCCAGCATGCCGCTGAAGCTCTCGAAGTCGAAGGCCCGGGCCACCGAAAAGGCCGCTCCGATCCCGGCGCCCAGGCCGCCGCAGCAGTTGAAGAGGTAGATGTTGCGGCAGGGGGAATCCTCCAGCGCCAGGACGCAGTCTCCCGCCAGCAAGTTGTAGCGCGTGCCGATGATCGTGGCCTGGGGGCAGTCCGCGGCCCGGAAGTATTCGCCGCGCGCGCGCCGCTGGACCCGGGGCCCGGCGAGCAGGTCGACTTCGTGGAGAGGCGAGAGGATGCAGTCCGGCTTGACAAGGCCCTTCTCGATGCCGAAGAGCTTCTTGAACCGATCCATGGCCACGGTCAGGCTATTATACCGCCGGGTCCTTCACGCCCTTGGTCGTGCTCAACGGATGAGCCGCGCGCGCCTCCTGCTGCTCTGCCTCTGCGCCGCGCCTCTGGCCTGCTCCGG
>JAQUNT010000269.1 GCA_028717525.1 Elusimicrobiota bacterium | reverse complement strand
GGTCTTCCATCATCTGAAGGTCCTGGCCGGCCTGTGCGCGCCCGGAGTGCGCCTCTCCTATTGGATCACGCGGACGGGCCCGGAAGCGGGCTTCGTGCTGGAGCAAGGCCCCAGCCTCCTGGCCGTGGCCGCCACGCTCAGCGACCGACCCGGCTACGCGGACTGCGCCGGGCTGGAGGCTTTCCTGAAGGCCCACCCCGGGGCCTGCGGGGTCCTGGTGCACACGGGTCCGGACACCCTGCGCTTGAGGCCGAAGATCGCCGCCTTGCCTTGGACCGCCCTGGCCTAGGCCGCGGGCGGGAGGTCGAGCCGGATGTGCAGCTCCTTGAGGAGCTTGGCGTCCACCGGGCCGGGCGCCTCGCTCAGGAGGCAGGTCCCCTTGGCGGTCTTGGGGAAGGCGATGACCTCGCGGATGGAGTCCTGGCCGCGCATGAGCGCCACGAGGCGGTCGAGGCCCAGGGCGATGCCGCCGTGGGGCGGGGCGCCGAACTCGAGGGCGTTGAGCAGGAGCCCGAACTGGGCCTGCTGCGCCTCGGGGGAGAAGCCCATGAGGGTCAGGATCTTGCGCTGGACCTCGGGCCGGTGGTTGCGGATGGAGCCCGAGGCGATCTCCACCCCGTTGAGGACCAGGTCGTACTGATGGGAGAGGGCGGAGCCCGGGTCGCCGTCGAGCTTGGGCAGGTCGTCGTCCAGGGGCGCGGTGAACGGGTTGTGCGTGAAGGTCCAGCGCTTCTCCTCCGGTTCCCACTCCAAAAGCGGGAACCGCGTCACCCACGAGAAGTGCCAGGGACGCTCCGGCTCAAGACCCAGCTTCTCCCGGTCCTCGGGCTTAGCCAGGAACTCCTTGCGCAGGGCGCCCATGTGGACGAAGGGCGCGTAGCCTGCCCCCACCCCGAAGAAGGTCAGCTGCCCCTGGCCGGCCTTGATGCCGAAGTCGCGCGCCAGGGCCGCGATCTCCTCCGGCGCGAAGAACTTCGCGATCGGGGACTCGGGCGGCTCGTTCCAGCGGATCCAGGGCAGGCCCTTGGCGCCCTGGGTCTTGATCCAGTCGGTCAGCTTGTCGATGCGGCTGCGAGGGATGCCGGCGCCGGGCACGGTCAGGGCCGCGATCCGGCCGCCGCCCCGTACGGTCTCCCCGAAGATCTTGAACTGGGACTGGCGGAACACCTCGGAGACGTCGGCCAGCCGCAGTCCGTAGCGCAGATCCGGCTTGTCCGAGCCGTAGCGCAGCATGGCCTCGGAGTAGTCCAGGCGCGGGAACGGGGTCTCCAGCTCCAGCCCCATGGTCTCGCGGAACACGGCCTTGAGCATGCGCTCGACCACGGCGTGCACGTCGCCCTCATCGACGAAGGACATCTCCAAGTCGATCTGGGTGTGCTCGGGCTGGCGGTCGGAGCGCAGATCCTCGTCGCGGAAGGCGCGGGCCAGCTGGAAGTAGCGGTCCACGCCGCTGACCATGAGGATCTGCTTGAAGATCTGGGGCGACTGGGGCAGGGCGTAGAAATGGCCCGGGTCCAGGCGGGCGGGCACGAGGAAGTCGCGGGCGCCCTCCGGCGTGGCCTTGGTCAGGATCGGCGTCTCGATCTCCAGGAAGCCCTCGCCATCGAGGGCCCGGCGCGCGGCCTGGCTGACGCGGTGGCGCAGGACCAGGTTCTCCAGCATGGGCTGGCGGCGCAGGTCGAGGAAGCGGTATCTTAGGCGCGTCTCCTCGAGGGCGTTGACGCGCTCGTCCACCGCGAAGGGCAGGTTCCTGCAGGCGTTGAGCACCTTGAGGGCCCGGGCGCGGACCTCGACCTCGCCGGTGGGGAGCTTGGGGTTCTTCATCCCCTCCGGCCGCAGGCGCACCGCGCCCTCCACGCCGACCACGTGCTCGCTGCCGAGCTTTCCCGCGGCCAGGAAGGCCTCGACCTCCTCGGGGTTGACCACCACCTGCACCAGCCCCGAGCGGTCGCGCAGGTCCAGGAAATAGACCCCCCCGTGGTCGCGCCGGGAGTGCACCCAGCCGGCCAGCCGCACGGACTCTCCGGCGTGCTCGGCTTTGAGGTCGCCGCAGCCGTGGCTGCGCAGGGCCGTGGGGTTCATGAGGGCAGGGGGTGGCAGAGCTCGGCGAGCCGCCGCGGGTCGCGGACGAAGTAGCGGCCGTGGTGCATGTCCAGGATCTGGGCGCGGCGCAGGGAGGAGATGGCCCGGGACAGAGGCTCCCTGGTGGTCCCGACCATGTCGGCCAGCTCCTGCTGGGTGTAGCGGTCCTTGAGGAGCACGCCGCCCCGGAACCTCCGCCCGCGGCCGACCAGCGCGTTGAGGGCGCCGGAGACGCGCCCGAGCATGTTGCGGAAGAGCAGGTTCTCGATCTCCTCGTTGGCCTGGCGCAGGCGTTCGGATACCGTGCGCAGCAGGAAGAAGCACAGCTTCGGGTCCGAGAAGAGCAGCCCCTTGAAGTCGGACTTGCGGATGACCAGCAGGCGCGAGTCCGTCTCGGCCCGCGCCGAGGCGGAGCGCGTGTGGCCGTCCACCAGGGACATCTCCCCGAACAGGTCTCCCGGGTCCAGGTAGGCGAAGGTCTTCTGCTTCTTGGCGTGGGAGCTGGTGAAGATGCGGATGCGGCCGGAGATGACCACGAACATCCGGCTGCCCGACTCGGATTTGGAGAAGATGGTCTCGCCGGCGCGGAAAGCGATCTCGGTGGCGATGCGCGCGATGCGCTTGAGCTCGACGGGCGGCAGGGCCTTCAGGAAGGGGATGCGCCGCAGGAGTCGGAGTTCCACGCAGTGATGGTATCTAAGTCGGGCGCGGGGCGTCAACTTGGGCAGAAGCGCCCCCGCCGAACAGGCTAGCGGCCGACGAGCCGGTACCGCTGCGGCTGGGAGCTGAGCGCCCCGTAGCGGTCCAGGACGCGCCCGAGCTCGGCGCTCTGGGCCGCGGTCGCCGGGAGGGGGCGCCCCCAGTTCGTGTCCAGGGGCAGGAAGTCGATGCCCGCGACCCCCGCCGCCGAGAGCTTCAGGCGCGCCACGACGCTCAGGCGCGTCGAGGGGGTGGGTGAGACGAAGAGGAAGTTGCCCAGGCTGTAGAGCACGGGCCGGCCCCGGTAGAGCTCCACAGGCTGGACGACATGGGGGTGGTGCCCGATGAATGCGTCGGCGCCGGAGTCGATGGCCCAGTGGGCGAAGGCTTTCTGCACCTCGTTGGGCTCGTCGGCGCGCTCCGTGCCGCCGTGAAAGACCACCACCAGGACGTCGCAGGCGGAGCGTGCTTCCCGGATGAGCCGTCCGGCCCGGTCGCTGCCGCTGAAGGCCACTCCCGGCCGGCGGGGGCCGGCCCAGGCTGACTCCGGGAAGGTCGATGTGAACCCCATGACCCCCACGCGCAGGCCTCCGGCCGCGGCGAAATAGGGCTTCTCGGCTTCGTCGCGGTCCCGGCCCGCGCCGACGGAGGGCAGGCCCTCGGCCTTCAGCGCGGCCAAGGTGTCGCGCAACCCCCCGGGGCCGTAGTCCATGACGTGGTTGTTGGCGATGTGGATGAGGTTGAAGCCCGCGGCCTTGAGCGCGGCGAGACGGCTCGCCGGGGCGCGGAAGGTCCAGGTCTTCCCCCGTGCCCTGGTCCCGCGCTGGGTCATGGGGCACTCCAGGTTGCCGAGCACGATGTCGGCTTGGAGGAGGTCCCGCACGGCCGCCGTGGGCGCGGCCGCCCCCTCGCGCGCGATGATGCGTCCGACCGGGCCGTCGAGGCGGATATCCCCCACGGCGGCGAGCGTCGCGGTGGACGGCAGGACTTCCACAGGCGCCGTGGACGGCGCGACCTGGGCTGCCGCAGGGCAGGCCAGCCAGAGCGCGGCGCCCGCTAGAAAGACCATCCCGCGAGCGTGCGCAGCATGGGACGGTCGGTCTGGTCGAGGTGGAGCGGGGTCACGGAGACGCGGCCCGTCGCCACCGCGGCCACGTCCGTGCCCGGGAGCTTGACCCAGCGCGCCCGGCTGCCGCCCAGCCAGTAGTAGGTCCGGCCGCGGGGGTCCGAACGCCGACTGATGGAATTGGAATAGATGCGTCGGCCCAAGCGCGCCGCCGCCGCGCCCCGGAACCCGGAGGGGCCGGCTTTGGGGAAGTTGACGTTGAGGATGACCCCCGGGGGCAGGCCGCGCCTGAGGACCTGGCGCGTCAATCCGCGGGCGAAGCTCGCGGCGGCCTCGTAGGAGCGCTGGCCGGGGTCCTGGGAGAAGGCGATGGCCGGCACCCCGAGTATGCGGGCTTCCCGGGCCGCGGCCACGGTGCCGGAGTAGATGATGTCCTCCCCGAGGTTGTAGCCGCGGTTGATCCCGGAGACCACCAGGTCCACCGCGCCCCGCATCTCCTGGAGGATGCCGAAGCGCGCGCAGTCGGCGGGGCTGCCCGTGACCGTGACCAAGCCTTCGGCGATGCGGTAGACGCGGATGGGCTTGTGCAGGGTCAGGCTGTGGCTGTCTGCGGAGCGCTCCTGGTCCGGGACCACCGCGATCGCGGTCCCCAGCTCCTGCATGGCCGCGATCAGGGGCCGCAGGCCCGGGCCATGAATGCCGTCGTCGTTGGTG
>JAQUNT010000268.1 GCA_028717525.1 Elusimicrobiota bacterium | reverse complement strand
ACCGAGGATCTCTTGGAGGTCCCGGCGCAGGGCCGCGGCCCGGGCCTGCAGGACGTGGGCCTCGAACTCGTCGTCCAGGTCCTGGCACAGCCTGCGGACCTCCGCCAGACCGCGCTCCAAGGCCGGCAAGGCGGGGGGCTCCGCGTCCTGCGCGGGCCGCTCCAGCAGCCTCCCCCCGGGCTCCTCCGTGCCCTCGGAGAACCCATGACGCGCGGCGATTTCCTGGAGGAAGCGCGGCCCCTCTTCCGCGCACAGCTTGGCCCGGCGTCGCGCCTCGGCCCAGGGCCCGGCCGCCCCCACGCCCCGGCCCGCCGCGCGGCGGACCAGGGCGGCGGCGTCCTCGGCCAGGCTCAGGAAGCGGCCCACGGTCACGGCCGCGCCGAAGTGGTCCGCCGCGACGTCCGGTAAGGTATGCGCTTCGTCGACGACCAGGGCGTCGCGCGGCGGCAGCCGCGCCGCCGAGAGGAGCAGGGCGTGGTTGACGACCAGGACCTGCGCCCTCTCGGCGCGCTGACGGTCGCAGCGATAGAGGCAGCGGCCGCACTGCGCCGGGCGCCCGGGGCGCTGGCCCAGGCAGAGCTCCGGGCTGCGGCAGATGCGCCGCCAGAGTCCCTGCGGCACGAGGCCGGGCAGGCGCGAGCGCAAGCCCGTCTCCGCCGTCCTGGCCCAGGCCGAGAGCTCCTCCAGGGCGAGCCGAGAAGGGTCCGGCATGCGCTCCGGCGACCGCACCAGCCGCTCCAACCGGCGCACGCAGAGGTAGTTGTCCGCCCCCATGAGCATGGCGCAGCTCAGGGGCTGGCCCAAGCTCCCGAGTATCCGCGCCACGGTGGGCAGCTCGCGCGACAGGATCTGATCCTGCAGGGCGCGCGTGTGCGTCGAGACCTGGAGGCGCCTGCCCCCGGACGCCGCCCACAGGGCTCCCGGGAGCAGGTAGGCCAAGGACTTGCCCACGCCCGTGCCCGCCTCGACCACGAGGCCGCCGCCCCGCGCCAGGGCCTCCATGACCGCCGACGCCATGCGGGCCTGCTGCGGACGCGACTCGTAGCCGGGCTCTGCCCGGGCCAGAGGTCCTTGAGGCGCGAAGAGCTCCTCAGCGGTCATGCGGGGCGGGCTTCCCCAAGGCGATCGCGCCGAACACGGCCAGGAGCGGCAAGATCAGGATACGATGCCGATAATAGACCCAGCCGCCGCTGGAGATGAGAGCCAGGTACACGACCGGGACCAAGCACGCAGCAGCCGCGAAACGCTGGCGTCCCTGCCAGACGCGCCAGAGGCCCAGCGCCGCCAAGCCGTAGAGAAGCGTCAGGACCAGCAGGCCCCAGGCCAGCGCCAGCCAGAGGCAAGGCCTTTCCTTCAGCATGGACAGAGTGCCGCGCCCCGCCAGGCTGGCGACCGCGGACTCGGTCCTGACAAAAGACGCTCCCGGCCACAAGACCTCCGCCACGACGTCCAAGCCCGGTCCCCAGAACATCTTCACCATGGAGACGGGGAAGAGCCTCAAGGCCGGCCAGGGATGGGCCCGCAGGACTTCGAGCGCCACCTCCTGGGCCACCCGGGTGCCCGCGATCTCGTCGACGCCGCGCAGAGCTTGGCGGCGATGGACTTCCTCATACAGCTTCTGCCGCGCTGCCTCCACCGGCTGCCGGTCGACGGCGGACTGCACCGCCGCGGCTTCCCACAGCAGGGTGTAGTCGGACCGGACCGGATTGTAGCGGAAGTCGCCCCATATGGCCCGATTGCGGAGGCACCAAGCGCCTATGAGCAGGAGGGCGCCCGCGGCGAAATACCCGGCGAACCTCTTGCGGCGGCCGGGATAGGCCCAAAGCAGGGCCAGGCTCCAGGGCAGCCAAAGATACAGCAGAACCGGGCGCACCGAGGTCGCGGCACCCAGACAGAGGCCGGCGCAGGCGACCAGGACTCCCCGGGTGGGCTCAGCGCCCGCGCGCAACAGCAGCAGCAGCGCCAGAGTCAGCAGGAATGTGCAAAGGGCCTCCGAGAGTATCAGGGGTGAATGCGCCAGCGCCACCGGGTCCAGCGCATACAGGAGCCCCACCAGCCACGCCGCCGGATGAGAGCTGAGGCTCGCCGCGGCCACAGACACCAGCGCCGCGGTGCCGGCATCCAGGATCACCTGGCTGGCCGCGGGCGCCAGCAGGCTCTCCGAGACCAGGAGGTGCGCGGCCAGGAACGCCGGATAGCCCGGAGGGTGGGCGGCGTCGGGCAGCCAAGGCGGGCTTTCCGATGCGGAATAGACGCCATGGCGGACCAGATTTTGCGCGGGCTGAAGATAGCCGGGGCTGTCGGGCCTGAGCAGGAACCGGGGCTGCGAGGCCAGGTTCAACCATAGCGCCAGGCGCGCGGCCAGGGCGACGCCAAGGACCAGGAGCCAGCCCATGCGGGTCATCTGCGACCTCCCGTCCCCGACAGACGGCGCCATTGCACAATGGTACTTCATAGCGGGACGCGGCCTCAACCGGGCTGGCGGCGACCCGGCTGAAAGGGGGGACAGGAACTGTGGTAGAATGGCGCCTGAGAGGACCTGGAGCGCATGGGCATCAAGGGCTGGTTCATGCTGCCTGAAGCCGCCGCGCTGGCCAGCCTGGACGACCAGGCCGCCGTCGCCGTTCACGCCGAGATCATCCGGCGCAAGCCGTTCCTCAAGCGCCTCTACCGCGACGTCTACCTGGGATTCCGGCGCGACCTGCCGGACGCGGCCGACGCCAGGGTCGTCGAGCTGGGCAGCGGGGGGGGCTTCATCAAGGAAGTGATCCCGCGCGCCATCACCTCCGATATCCGGCGCATCCCGGGCGTGGACATGCGCTTCTCTGCGTTGGAGATGCCCTTCGCCGCCGGCACTCTCGACGCCTTGCTCCTGTTCGACGTCTTCCACCATCTGCCCGACGCCGAGCGATTCCTGCGCGAGGCTGACCGGTGCCTCAAGACCGGCGGCCGGCTGCTCATGACCGAGCCCGCCAACACCCTGTGGGGACGCTTCATCTGGCAGAATTTCCATCATGAGCCCTTCCGGCCCGCCTCCGGCTGGCGCTTCGCTGCGGCGGGGCCGATGTCCTCGGCGAACGGCGCCCTGGCCTGGATCATCTTCTGCCGCGACCGTGAACGATTCCAAGCCCGGTTCCCGGCCCTGAAGATCCGGCGCCTGCGCCCTTACATGCCCCTCCGCTACATCATCAGCGGCGGCGTCTCCCTGCGGCAACTGCTGCCTGGAGGCGCGTATCCCTTGGTCAGCTGCGCGGAGCGGCTGCTCTCCCCGCTCGACGGCGTCCTGGGGATGTTCTACGACATCGTCATCGAGAAGAGCTGACCGCCCTCCGGCGCGCGGAGGGCCGCCGTCCTTGCGCTGCGTGCGGGCTAATTCGTAGCATCAATCCGGGACGGGATCACCGCGGTCCATGATCGGCATAAGGGAATTCTTCGATGGCGTCGCACCCCGCTACGACGCCTGCCAGAGGCGGCATCTCTACTACCACCGCCTCATCGAGAACGTGTACCGCTCCTGCATCCCGCCCCGCTCGTCGGTGATCGACCTCGGCTGCGGGACGGGCCTGCTCCTCTCCCAACTGGACCCCGCCCCGGGCTGCGGGGTGGATTTCAGCGCGGGGATGATCGCCGAGGCGCGCAAGCGCCTGGGGGGGAGGGTCCAGCTGCATTGCCAGCCCCTGGAGCAGTTCTCCGGCCCGGAACGCTACGACTACGCCCTCATCTCCAACACCCTCGAATACATCAACGACATCGACTCCCTGCTCGTTCAAGCGCACGATCTGCTCAACGAGGGCGGACGGGTCGTCATCACCACGGTCAACCCTTTATGGCGGCCGGTGCTGCGCCTGGCCAGCCTGCTGCATCTGCGCACCCCGGATCTCGAGAAGAATTTCCTCACCAACAAGGACGTGGTCAATTTCCTGGAGGGCGCCGGGTTCGAAGTGGTGGACGAGGGCGTGACCGGGTCCGTGCCCCTGTACGTCCCGCTGCTGGTCCCGTTCCTGAACCTCGTGCTGAGCCACCTGCCCTACCTCCGCCAGACCGGGATCGTCCAGTACGTGGTCGCGCGGAGGCGGCCCCGGCCCCGCGACTACCATTGCTCCATCATCGTCCCCTGCTACAACGAGGCGGGCAACATCGAGCCCATCATCCGGGAGACGCCGCGCCTGGGGCTCTCCACCGAGCTGATCTTCGTCGACGACGGCTCCCAGGACGGGACCGCCGGCCAGGTGGACCCGGGGCTGCGGCAGGATATCGCCGTGAGATGCCTCTCCTATCAGCCCAACCGCGGGAAGATGCACGCGGTGACGCGAGGCTTCCAGGAGGCCGCGGGCGAGCTGCTGTTCATCCTGGACGCCGACATCAGCGTGCATCCGACCGAGCTCCAGAGGTGCTACCGCATCCTGGCTCGGGGCGACGCCGATTTCATCAACTGCACAAGGACGATCTACCCGATGGAAGGCAAGGCCATGAAGCTGGCCAACTACGTCGGCAACAAGCTCTTCTGCCTCCTGGTCAGCTGGATCATCGGCCAGCGGGTGACGGACACTCTCTGCGGCACCAAAGTC
>JAQUNT010000267.1 GCA_028717525.1 Elusimicrobiota bacterium | reverse complement strand
GCCGGCCCGCCGGCCGCCCGCCCCCGCGCCACCCACCAGATGAGGGCTGCGGCCAAGGCCACGCTGAGGCCGACGCCGCCCAGGGCGGAGACGAGCGCGTCGCGGCAAGGCGAGGCCGGAAGGTCCGGCGCGGCTGGCGTCGCTTCGGCCGGCGCCTGCGCCGGCGACGCGGCGGCCGCGGCGGCGGGAGCCGGAGCCGGGTGCAGCTTGTCCCAGAGCGGCCGGAAATCCAGCTCGAGATACTCGCAGTAGTCCGCCAGGAAGCTGCGCAGATACACCGGCGCGGGGAGGTCGTCGAAGCGTCCGGCCTCCAGGGCTTCCAGGAACTTGCGCGGGATGCGGGTGTGCTGGCTGACGGACTCCAGAGAGTAGCCTCGGCCGAGGCGGGCCGCCGCGAGGGTGGCGCCCACCTCCGCGGCCAGCGCCGAGGCCGGCGCCGGCCCCGGCGGCGCCGCGGCGGCTGCCGGCTCGTCGGTGGACAAGGCCCGGGGCTTGGGCGCCGGGGCGGGGGTCGGGATGGGTCTGGGGTCGGGTTCCATGGCTCAGCGCGGCTCGGCCGGGAAGTCCAGGACGTCCGCTCCCGCGGGCGGGGTGAACCGGAACTCGTTCTGGGGCAGCTCCGGGTTGAATCGGATATCGGAGAAGACGGTGCGGGCGGAGACCGCCCCTACGCGCAGCTCGGAGTCCACCGGGAAGAAATCGCGCGTGGAGAGGCGCAGGGTCAGCAGGAATTCGTCCGCCGAGCGCGGGGCCGAGCGCGGCCTGAGCTCGAGGGCGAGGCTGCGGTGGCCGTCGGCATCCGGGGTCGAGACCGTGGCGAGGGACACGTCGTAGCGCTTGAGCAGCTCCGCATAGTTGCCGAAGTCCAGCAGGCCTTGCGCGAGAGGCTGGGACCTCTTCCACTCCGCGAGCTTCGTGCGGATGACCTGGCCGTTGGCCGGGCGCCAGACCCAGACTCGCGAGCCGTCGCAGACCAGAGTCTGGGTCTCCGGGGTCCGGTGCTCGATGCGCAGGCGCTCCTTCTTGCCGTACGCCAAAGACCCGGCCACGACTTGGGTCTGGCCGGTGTCCTCCGAGTGCACGGACTGCCGGAAGGCGGCCGAGAGCGTGAGCAGGCCGCGGTCGAAGCGCTCGAAGCGCTCCAGCACCAGCGGGACCGTGACGGCCTCCGTGGTCGCGGGATAGAGGGGCAGGGCGAAGGCTGGGCCGGGGGCCTGGGCGGGGCGCGGGGCCGCGTTCTTGGCCCGGTGGCGCGCGGGGCCGGCCGCCGCCGGCGGGACCAGGGCCAGCAGCAGGAGCGCGGCCAGGGCCTTCATCGCTTCCCTCCGTCGATGGGGACCTGCGGGAAATCGGCGCGCAGGCAGGCCTCGATCTCGTCGAAATGGATCTCCCAGCGGTTGGAGCCATCGGGCTTGTGGATGAGGCCCTTCACTTCCAGGAGGCTGAGGAGGTTGGTGGCCCGCGCCGAGGAGCCGAACTGGCTCTTGAGCAGGTCCTGGGACACGCGGCGGCGCTCCAGCACGAGCTTGAGGGCCTGGGAGAACTCCAGCGCCGTCACGCCGAAGGAGGCGAGGTCGGCCTCGCCCGGCTTGGGCATGGTCTCGAGCTCCGGGTAGTCGGGCCGGCCCTGGCTCTTGAGGTATGCGACGACGCGGTTGATCTCCTCCTCGGCGACGTAGGCGCCCTGGCAGCGCTCCGGCACCTGCGAGCCGGCGCTGCGATAGAGCATGTCGCCGCGGCCCTGCAAGGACTCGGCGCCGCCCATGTCCAGGATGACCTTGGAGTCCACCTGGGAGATGACCTGCATGGCGACGCGGCAGGGGAGGTTGGCCTTGATGACGCCGGTGATGATGTCCACCGACGGGCGCTGGGTGGCCAGGACCATGTGGATGCCGACCGCGCGGGCCATCTGGGCCAAGCGCTGGATGTTGTCCTCGACCTTGCCCCCGGCCACGAGCATGAGGTCGGCCAGCTCGTCGATGACCACCACGATGAAGTACTCGCGGGGCTCGCCGCGCTTGTCGGCTTCCTTGTTGTAGCCGTCGATGTTGCGCACGCCGTAGAGCTGGAAGCGCTGGTAGCGGCTTTCCATGATCTTGACCAGGTTGGCCAGCGAGCTGGCCGCTTCCTTGGGGCTGGTGACCACCGTGACCTTGTCCGCAGGCACGATGGGATCGAACAGGTGCGGGATGTCCCCGTAGAACGTCAGCTCCAGGCGCTTGGGGTCGATGAGCAGGAACTTGACCTCGTCGGGGCGGGCCCGGTAGAGGATGGAGAGGATCAGGGAATGCACGAAGACGGATTTCCCGGAATTGGTCGCGCCCGCGACCAGCAGGTGCGGCATCTTCTGCAGGTCCGCGCTCAGGGGCTCGCCCGAGGCGGAGAGGCCCACGGCGAAGGTCAGCAGCGGTGCGTCCGGCGGGAGGGCCGGGCTCTCCAGCACCTCGCGCAGGACCACCAAAGCCGGGCGGGCGTTGGGTATCTCGATGCCCACCGCGTCCTTGCCCGGGATCGGGGCGATGATGCGGATGCCCTTGGCCTTGAGCGAGCGGGCGATATCCTTCTCCAGGGCGACGAATGCGCTGACCTTCACCCCGGGGGCCGGGGTCACCTCGTAGCGCGTGATCACGGGCCCCGGTGCGTAGCCGGTGACCCGGGCCTCGATCTTGAAGTCCTTGAAGGTCTGCTCCAGGGCCAGGATGGCGGACTTGACCTCGCTCTCCAGAGGCTTGCCCGTGTTGGCCGCGGCCGGGCGCGGCCGCAGCAGGTCCAAAGGCGGGAGCCGGTAGCTTCCCGCCGCCGCGGGGCGGGGCTTTACGGCGGGCTGGGCGTGGCGAGCCTGCGCAACGGGCTTCTCTTCCGGGGCGTTGACGTTGACCGGCCCGGGCGGCGCGGGGGAGGGGTTGGCGTCTTTGACCGCCGCATCTCCCTTGGGCGCCCGATCCATGCGGCTGCCGATCTCCTGGCGCGCCCGCCGCCATCTCTGGACATCGTCGGCGACCGCGGCCGCGAGCCACGCCGCCGCGGCCGAGAGCCTCAGGCCGAGGACGGCCTGCAGGGTGAACAGGAGCAGGGCCGCGCAGACGATGAAGGCCCCGAAGCCGCCCAGGGCGCCGGCGAGGCCTTCGCCCAGGCCGCTGCCCAGTCTCCCCCCCGCCGCCGCGGGGGAGGCCCCGAAAGGATACGCCGAGACGGCCAGGACGCCGGCGGCCGAGGCCAGGGAGACGAAAGAGGCGACGACCGTGACGACGATCCCGGCCGCGCGGCCCTCCTTGAAGAAGCGGTACAGCGCGGCCGCGACGATGGCGGGGGTCAGGAAGACGGCCTGGCCGAACAGCCCGCGCAGCTGGGCGTTCATCCACTGCCCGGCGCTGCCCGACAGGCCCGGAGCGAGGACCAGCCAGCAGAGGTAGAGCGCGGCGGCCGCGGAACCGACCGCCACGGCCAAGTGCCACCTCGCGCGCCGGCTCCTGGAGGAGCGGGTGGCTTTGGCGTAGTAGCGGTGGGAGGGCTCTCTCATCGGGGCGCCGGCGTCACGCCCTCTGGATCCAGAAGACGTCCTGGCCGGCCTTGACCGGCTTGCCGTTCTCCACCAGGACCTTGACCACGGTCCCCGGGAACTCCGCCTTGAGCTCGTTGAAGACCTTCATGGCCTCGATGATGCAGAGGACCTGTCCGGGCTTGACGCCGTCGCCCTCCTTGGCGAAGGGCGGGCTCGACGGGGTCGGAGCCCGGTAGAAGATGCCCATCATGCTGGATTTGACGGCGATGCAGTTGGCCGGCATGGCTTCAGCCCCCACCCCCTGCGGGGAAGGAGAAGGGCTGCCCGCAGGGGGCGGCAGGCCCATGCCTGCCGCGAACACCGGCACCGGGACCTGCGCCGGAGCCGGCGCCGCGCGCCGCACCAGGCGGAGCTTCAGACCGGGCTCCTCCACCTCGACCGTGTCGAGCTGGTGCTCGGTCATGAAGCCGTAGACTTCCTTCAGCTTGGGCAGGACCCCTTCGCAGGGGTCGCCTGCGGTATTGGAAGTTCCGCAGGTGCCGGCCGGACGGATTTCCTTACGGCCGGCGCGTTTGGAGACCGTGTCTTTGGCTGCCATGGGGGCTCAGCGCCGCCTGCCGCCGCCTTCGCGCCCCCGTCCGCCGCGGTCATGCCCGCGGGGGCCGTCGCGCCGAGGCGGACGCGGCTCCAGGACGCCCTCGGAGCCGGGCACGAGCACGGCCTTGCGCGAGAGCCGGATCTTGCCGTCGTTGTCGACCTCGAGGCACTTGACCTCGACCTCGTCGCCTTCCCGGAGCGCGTCTTCGACCCGGGCGACCCGCTTGACGTCGATCTGCGAGATGTGCAGGAGGCCTTCCTTGCCCGGGAATATCTCCACGAAGGCGCCGAACTCCTTGATGGAGACCACGCGGCCCTTGTAGATCTTGCCGACCTCCGCCTCCAGAGTCAGGGCCTCGACCTCGGACTGGGCCTTGGCGCAGCCGTCGGCGTCCACGCCTCCGATGAAGACCGAGCCGTCGTCCTCCACGTCGATCTCGACCCCGTAGGTCTCGATCATGCGGCGGATGT
>JAQUNT010000266.1 GCA_028717525.1 Elusimicrobiota bacterium | reverse complement strand
GCCAGGGCGCTTGCGGCCGCCGGAGCGGGCCGGGACTGGACCACGGGGCCCGCGCCCGGTCCGCGCAGCACTCCCGTCAAAGCGGCCTGCGGGGTCAGGGCGTTGGGCTGAAGGCTCGCGGAGGGGGCGGCCAGGGACGGGAGGACGGCGTTGATCCCGACGGGGGCCGCGACCTTGACGGTCTGGACTTGCGCTGCCCATCCCGTGCCCAGGAGGGCCAGCCACAGGGCCTTCAGTCCTGTCAGCATGCCCATAGCATACTACCGCCCCCGGGGGGCGGTCAGCGGCAGAAGGCCCAGGACCCCTTTGTCAGTCGGCCCAGGGTTTTTTGGGTTCTAGGACCTAGAGGCGGAGGGGCGGACTATCGGGCAGCGCCCATCGGCTTGATCTCCGCCTTGCGGCGCAGGCCGTCGAGGTAGCCGGGCAGGAGCGCCTTGATCTTGCTCTCGACGAGCATGTCGCGCAGGTCTTCCTTGACCTCGTCGAACTTCGCGGACCGGGCCGGGCGCTTCTCCAGGACCTGGATGATGTTGAAGCTGTTGGGCATCGGGATCATCCGCAGCTCGCCGGCCTTCATGGCGAAGGCGACCTTCTCGGTGGCCTCCGGCAGCATCCCCTTGGTCACGAAGCCATAATCGCCGCCCGTCATCTTGCCGGTGGAGGCCAAGGAGCGGGCCCGGGCCAGGGCCGCGAAGTCCGCGCCTTCCTTGAGCTTGGCCAGGACTTCGTCCGCCTCGGCCTTGGTCTTGAGGGCGATGAGGCGCAGGTGCACGGAGGGAGGGGTGGCCAGCTTCTCGCGCCGCTCCTGGAAGACCTTGTGGAGCTCGTCGTCCTTGACGGAGACCTTGAGGTCGGCCACCAGGAGCCTGCGGATGAGGAGCTGGTCCTGGAGCTCGGACTTGAGCTTCTCCAGGGAACTGCCGGATTTCTTGAGCTGCTCTTCGATCATCGCCGGGTCGCTGAACTGCCTCTTGAAGCGTTCGATCTGCTTGTCCACCTCCGGCGACTCGACCTTCAGGCCGCGCGCCTGGGCCGTCTGGCGCAGCAGCAGCTCGTTGACCATCTCTTCGAGGGTCTCCGGGCCGTAGCGCTTCCAGAGCCGCTCCATGACCTCGGACTGCCGGATCACCGTCCCGTTGACGGATACGATGTCCCGGTCCCCTTCCGCCCCCGCGGGGACGGAGAGCAGGCCGGCCGCGGCGCAGATCAAGGCGATGGTCTTCATCAGTCCTCCCATTCAGGATGCAAATGATATAATAAGCCGGCCGCGGGAAGGAAGCCCGGGCGCGGCCCCATCTATGGAAGGACACTGGAAGACCATCATCGAGCCGTTCCGCATCAAGACCGTCGAACCCCTGGGGTTCACGACCGAGGCCGAGCGGGAGGCGGTCCTGCGCGACGCCTGCTACAACGTCTTCGCCATCCCGGCCGACAAGGTGCTCATCGACTTCCTGACCGACTCGGGGACCGGGGCGATGTCCGCCGAGCAATGGGGGGCGATCATGCGCGGCGACGAGTCCTACGCCGGGGCCCGCAGCTTCTTCGTCTTCGAGCGCGCCGTGCGCGACCTGACCGGCTACCGCTACGTCCTGCCCGTGCACCAGGGCCGCGCCGCGGAGCGCATCCTGATGGGCGTGGCCTGCGGGCCGGGCAAGACCGTCCTGGCCAACTCCCACTTCGACACCACCCGGGCCAACGTGGAGGCCTCCGGCGCCGAGGCCGTGGACCTGCCCGCTCCGGGCGCCCTGGACTTCGCGGCCCCCGGCCCCTTCAAGGGCGACATGGACGTGCCCGCCTTGGAGGCCAAGGTCCGCGAACTCGGCCGCGAGCGCATCCCCATGGTCATCATGACCCTGACCAACAACTCCTTGGGGGGGCAGCCCGCGTCCATGCGCAACCTGCGCGAGGTCTCCGAGGTCTGCCGCCACTACCGCATCCCCCTCATCCTGGACGTGGCGCGCTTCGCGGAGAACGCCTTCTTCATCAAGCTGCGCGAGCCGGGCTACTCCAGCCGCGCGGTCCGCGACATCGCGCGGGAGATGTTCTCCCACGCCCAGGGCTGCATGATGAGCGCCAAGAAGGACGCTTTGGTCAACATCGGCGGCTTCCTGGCCTTGAACGACGCGGAGTGGGTGGCCCGCTGCCGCGAGGCCCTCATCCTCACGGAAGGCTTCCCGACCTACGGCGGCCTGGCCGGCCGGGACCTGGAGGCCATGGCCCAGGGCCTGGGCGAAGTCCTCGACGAGCAGTACCTCACCTACCGCCTGCGCTCGGTGGAGTATCTGGGCGAGGGCCTGCGCCGCGCCGGGGTCCCCATCGTGGAGCCGCCCGGCGGGCACGCGGTCTACGTGGACGCCAAGAGGTTCCTGCCGCACATCCCGCCCTCCCGCTACCCCGGCCAGGCCCTGGTCTGCGAGCTCTACCGGACCGCGGGCATCCGGGCCGTGGAGATCGGCTCGCTCATGTTCGGCCGCAGCGAAGGCGAAGCCTTCACTCCGGCACCGATGGAGCTGGTCCGCCTGGCCATGCCGCGCCGGGTCTACACCCAGAGCCACATCGATTTCGTCATCGAGGTCTTCTCCGACATCGCCCGGCGCGCCTCCTCCCTGCGCGGCCTGCGCGTGGTCTCCTGCCCGCCGCGCCTGGCCCACTTCACGGCCAAGCTCGTCCCGGAGCCCGCCTGATGGCTGAGTCCCAGACGCTCATCCTCCTGGTCACCACGGACCAGGCCCTCTGCCAGGAGATGGCGGCCGCGGCCGCCGGCCAGGGGCTCAAGGTCGCGGCCGCCGCCACCCCGGCGGAGGCCGCCGCGCAACTGCCCGCCGCGGCCGGGAGCCTCGCGGCCTTGACCGCGGACTTCGGCCGGGTGCCGTTCTCCGAGCGCGAAGCCCTTCTGGCCATGCGGCAGCAGGCCGAGCAGGTTGTTTTCGTCTTCCTGGAGACCAGCGCCAGCATATCCCCGGACTCGGCGGCCCCTTTGAGGCGCCTGCCCTGGCCCCTGCCTGCGGGCTTCGCGGACCAGGTCCGGGCCACGGACCGGCCCGTGGTCGTGCTCGCCGACAAGACCTTGTTCTCCACCGCGGCCCTGCCCCTGGCCCTGCAGCAGGCGGGGGTCCAGATCGTGTCCTTGGAGTCGACCACGGGACTCGTGGAGTTCCTTCATGAGCAGCAGCAGGCGCGCACGCCCAAGCCCAAGCAGAGCGGCCTGAAGACCCTCTGGGGGCGCCTGAGCGGAGGCGAGGAGGCCGAGACCAAGGAGGTCCCGGTCCTGGGACGGGTCGTGGTGGCGATGTTCTCCGGTTCCATGGCGGACGCCGAAGGCCTGGACCGGCGCATCCGCGAGGTGGTCCCGGAGGCGGTCTGCTACCATGTCTCCAGCCTGGACGCGGGTCGCGCCGCCGTCGCCGCCATCAGGGACCGGCAGCTCGTCGCCCTGCCGCGCGACCTGGCGACGCGCCTGCCCGAGCTCCTGACCGCCAGCCGCGGGGCCGGGGAGGTCCTTTCCAAGGAGGGCGGGCGCATCCTGCTGGTCGACAACAACAAGCCCTATGTCATGGCCATGGGCCAGGCGCTCATCGGCGCCGGCTACGAGGTCGTCACCGCCACGGACAGCGAGGAATCCCTGCAGCTGTTCCGGTCGAAGGAGCCGGGCTATTTCCACCTGGCCATCATCGGGACGGCCATCGCCTACGGACAGCATACCGGCGCGGAGTTCGCCCAGAAGCTGCGCGAGTTCGACAAGGCGGAGGGGCGCGAGGGACAGTCGTACCTGCGCATCATCTTCATGGTGGACCAGTTCCCGGCCGAGACCGTGACCCGGCGGCTGGGCGAGGTCGTCAAGCTCGGCCTCGACGACGCCTTGGTCAAGCCCGTCGAGCCCGTGCAGCTGCTGGCCTCGGTGCAGCGGGCGCTGGACCGGCGCTACCTCCTCCTGGAGAACGCGCGGCAGAAGAAGGAGATCGAGGAGTCCAACCGCCAGCTCGCCCGGCTCAATGACTTTCAGAAGAAGTTCTTCGCCATGGTCGCCCACGACGTCAAGAACCCCCTGACCGCCATCATGGGCTACTCCGAGGTCCTGGGCATGCGCCTCAAGTCCAACCCCGGCGAGCTGAAGTACGCCTCCCACATCCACTCCGCGGCCAAGACCCTCAACACCTTGATCTCCGACCTGGTGGACCTGGCCGCCATCGAGTCGGGCAAGCTGCGCGTGGAGATCGGGGCCCTCGACCTGCTCAGCGTCCTCGGCGAGCTCCGCTCGCGCATCGAGATCGTGGCGCAGCAGCGCAAGATCGTGTTCGGGGTGGAGGCGCCGGCGAGCCTGCCGCCCCTGGCCGGTGACCCGGCCCGGCTCGGGCAGGTCATACAGAACCTCTGCACCAACGCCATCCAGTACACCAGGGAGGGCGGCAAGGTCACCGTGCGGGTCGAGGTCCAGCCCGAGAAGGTCGTGGTCAGCGTCATAGACACCGGCATCGGCATCGCCCCGGAGGACCTGCCGCGCGTCTGGCAGCGCTTCTTCCAGAGCGAGGAGGCCAAGAAGATGCGCAAGGCCGGCTTCGGCCTGGGCCTCAAG
>JAQUNT010000265.1 GCA_028717525.1 Elusimicrobiota bacterium | reverse complement strand
CAACCTGGCCCGGCCCGAAGAGGTCGCGCTCGGCGACCTGGCGCCCCGGGGAGCCCGGGACGCCGCCTTCCAGCTCTCCTTGAGCAAGCAGTACCAAGGTCCCCAGGACCTGCCCATCTTCGCGAAGCTCAGCGAGAAGCGCGCGCTCTTCAGCAAGGCCGCGCAGCGCCTGCCCCTGCGCCTGGGCGCCAGGCTCGCGGCCCTGCGCGCCGTTTCCGCGGGCTCTCCCCGCCAGCCGCCCAGGCTGGAGTACGACGTGTCGGCGCAGGACGGCGGCCGCCGCGGCGTGTTCGAGTCGGGCCAGGAGCTGGCCCTCAAGGTCCGGGTCAAGAACTCGGGCGCGGGCGCGGCGCGGGGAGTGGCCGTGGCGCTGTCCGGCAGCAAGGGGCTCGTCGAGCTGCTGGGCAGCGGGCGGGCCGCGGGGGACATCGCGCCCGGCCAAGAGCAGACCGTGGTGTTCCAGGGCGTCCTGCCCAACGTCCTGCCCGACAAGGCCAGCCTGGATGTGCGCGTCTCCGAGATGCAGGGTTATGCCCCGGCGGCGGTCAAGCGCCTCTCCTTCTCGTTCAAGAGCGCGCCGCCCGCCGTGCTGAAGGTCGTGGACGTGGACATGGTCCCGAGCGGCTCTTTCCGGGCTCCGCAGCGCTTGGCCGTGGTCATCGGCGTGGGAAAGCACCGGGACGGCGGGATCTCCCCGCTTCCCAACGCCCGCCACGACGCGGAGGTGGTGGCGCGGTACCTGGAGCGCGCCGGGGGTTTGAGCCAGTCGCGCATCAGGCTGCTCCTGGACGAGAACGCCCTGAGGACCGATTTCCAGTCGGCCTTCGAAACGTGGCTGCCGCTGCAAGTCAAGGCCGCGGGCGCCGGGGCCGAGGTCATCATCTACTACGCGGGCCATGGCGCTCCGGACCCGGAGACCGGCGACTATCAGCTCGTGCCTTTCGAGGGCAGCGCGGACTACCGGGAGGGACTCTACCCCCTGTCCGCGGTGACTGCGGCCTTGAGAAAGGCCCAGGCCAAGGCTTCGGTCCTCATGCTGGACGCCTGCTTCGCGGGAGGGGGGAGGTCCTTGTCCGCCTCGGACCGGCCTTTGATCCCGGCCCGGAAGCTGGCCCTGCCTCCGGGGACCGTCCTGCTGGCCGCTTCTTCCGGCAGCCAGACCAGCCACGAGAAGAAGGATTCCAACCACGGCCTCTTCACCTACTATCTGCTGGCCGGCCTGCAGGGCGAGGCCGACGCGCGGCGCTCGGGCCGGGTCCGGGTCGGAGAGCTCGCCGGCTACGTCAAGAAGATGGTGCCCGCGGCCGCGGCCGAGGAGCTCGGCGCGGCCCAGGAGCCGGAGGTCCGGCCCGAACCCCTGGGCGCGATGTCCGAGACCGTCCTGACCGGCTACTGAGCCGGGCGCGAACTTTTTCCGGGTTCATCCGTATTAGTAGTGTGCACAAAAGCCCTTCGGGGCCACATCATGATGGAGGTAAATCGTAAAATGCTAAAGCTCCTCGTCAGTGCCGTCGCGTTGCTCGGCTTCTCTTGCGCAGCGTTCGCCCAGGCCCCTGCGCCGCAGGCGCAGGCCCAGCCGGCCGAGCAGTCCCAGCCCGCGCCCAAGGCCGAGAAGAAGGCCAAGAAGGCCCCCAAGAAGGCCAAGAAAGCCAAGAAGGCCAAGAAGGCCGCCAAGGAAGAGGTCATGACCGAGCCCGTCCCGGCCACCCCGGCGACCCCGGTCACCCCGGCCACCCCGGCCACCAAGTAAGACCTAATAATCCGGAACCACAGCCCCTGCTCGCGCGGGGGCTGTTCGTTCTTACGGGGAGCCGCGCATGCCGGCCAGGATGGCTTCGCCCAGCTTCGCGTAGCCCAAAGCGTTGGGATGGAACCAGTCCCTGGGGCCGTGGATGAGGCGCTTGCGGGCCTCGGCGCGCATGAGGGGCCGCGTGTCGATGAAGCGCGCGCCGCAGCGCCGGGAGGCTCCGGCGACCAGGCGCGCGATGAGGTCGCTGTTCCGGGAGACTTGTCGGGAAGGATGGAGCGCGGACCCGCCGGGGAACCTCTCGATGCAGACCCGCGGGGAGCTCAGCTCGTAGCAGGACAAGGGCGAAGGGATGTAGACCGTGTGCAGGCGGGCCTTGGGGTAGCGTCCGGCCAGATAGCACAGGGACTGTTCGAAGACGTAGGCCGCGCGCTCGATCTCGGGGACGCTCAACTCCAGGGCGGGCGACTGCAGGGGCTCGGGCAGCGGCACTTCCCGGCCCGCGACCAAGGCGCGGTTGGCGGCCGGCGGCGGGGGCGGGCCGCCCGCGGCCGGGGCACCCTTCGCCCGGCGCTTCAGCGACGGCAGCTGGAACGAGGTGTTCTGCCAGCTACGCGACAGGTAGTTGCCCAGGAGCCTGGCCAGGAGCAGATTGTCGTACCAATGGAAGTCCTGGGCCAGCCGATGGAACCGGTGTTCCTTGAGCGCCACCCCCTCGATGAAGCCCCGGAAGTAGGTCGGGTCCTTGAAGCGCGCCGCGTCGAACTTCCCGTCGAAGCGCTGCTTCAGCTCGCTGATGTTGTCGTCGAGGTCGTTGCCCTCGTAGAAGAAGGCCAGGATGACTGCGGGCTCGGGCACCCGGTAGAGCCAGGTCTTGGCGAAGAACTCGAGGACCCCGATGGGGGTGCCCACCAGGCCGCCCAGGCTGCCCGCTCCCGGCTGGCCGATGGCCAGCACGTCCCGGCCGCTCTTGGCGAAGAGGTAGGCGTCCGCGGCCCGGCCGCGGCTGGAGAACTTGGCCAGGCCCGCCTCGTCGCTGATGACCCCGGCGGCGTGGGAGTCGCCCACGATGGCGATGAAGTCCGTGGGCAGACGGTGCCGGCGGGTGCTCTGGGTGAAGAGCAGCAAAGGGTCGTTGGCCCGCCATTGCAGGCGGTGCGGGAAATGGACCAGGTTGAGGGGGAAGACCACGAGCTCGCAGAAGAGGTAGAAGAGCAGCAGCGAGGCCGCGGAGAGGGAGAGGTTGACGAGGGCCGACTGGAACCGGCTCATCGCATTGGCCTGTGCCGGGACTGGAGCCGGAGCCTAGCCGCCCGAGTAGGGGGGCGCGACCGCCACGCGGTCGCCGTCCTGCAGCCTCTCCTCCGGGGCGGCCGCTTTCCCGTTGCGGGTGACGATCAGGGGCCGGCTCTTCTCGACCTTGACCCGCGCCAGGGCGTCCGCGACCGTGGCCGAGGCGGAGAGGACCACGACCCTCTCGCTGAAGCCCGCGCAGTGGATCAGCGAGCCGATGAGCCTGAGCGTCACCTTCATGTCAGCTTCGCGTATTTCTCCGCCTCGGCCGCCTCTTTGGCCAGCCCGAGGCCGCCCAGCAACGCCTTCGTCGGTATGCCGCGCCGGTCGTAGCCCCGCTGGTCGTAGTAGTGCTGCAGGAGGCCGTCGTACTTCTCCGCTTCCAGGTGCTTGCCGGCGATGGGTCCCTCCGTGTCCGCGTTGTCCTTGTCGAACCATACGGCCGGCGGATAATCCCCCTGGCGCGTCGCGTCCGGGAACTCGCGCAGGTAATGCAGCTTGATCAGCGCGTAGATCCGGTCCGCGGTCTTCCACATGTCGTCGAGCGTCCAGTTGAGCCCGGTGATGAGGTTGAAGTACTTCGGGTAGTTGTCCAGGCTCCAGCCCAGCTCGATCCAGGGGAACCGGCAGGCGACGATGAACTCGAACATCCCCCCGCGGATGCGCTGGAGCTCTATCACCTTGGCCGCCTTCTCCGGGCCGTAGGAGTCCCGGGTCGTGTTCTTGATCTCGAAGGTGATGATCCAGGCCTCGCGGTGGTGGGCCCCGATGGCGGCCACGCCGAAGGAGAGCGCCTGGCCGGGGATGAACTTGCAGTTGTAAGCGGCCACGTCGAGGCCCTTGACCTGCATGGCGTAAGCCTCGGAGCCGTGCCCGAATTCCCGGGCCATGCGCAGGGAGCCGTCGGCCAGCAGGTTGCCCAGCTTCCCCTCGCGGCGCGCGGCCAGGCCCAGCAGCTGCTTGGCCCGTTCGGCGTCGCCGAACTTGAAGTCTCCGGTCGTGGCGCCGTGCTCGATGGCGTCGGCGTAGAAGCTCAGGGTGCAGCCGGCCGACATCGTGTCCAGACCGTACTCGTCGCAGAGGTAGTTCAAGGAGCCGACCTGGTCGAGGTCGAAGATGCCGAGGTTGCTCCCCAGCAGGCCCACGTTCTCGTAGTCGAGCTCGGACTCGCGGCCCTCGCGGTCGTGGATGGTGATTCCGCAGCGCATGGTGCAGTTCGGGCAGCCGTAGGTGGCGACCCTGGCCGCGTTGAGCCGCTCGCCGTCGATCTTCCAGGCGTCGGGATGGTGGGTCTTGCGGAAGTTCCGGACGGGAAGGGCCGCCACCTCGTTCAACCAGGCGAGGACGGCGTTCGTGCTCTGGATGGACCAGCCCGACTTCTGGTCCATCTGATGGACCTTCTTCAGGTCCCCCAGCCCGAGCGCCTTCATGGCCGCCGGGTCGGCCTGCGGGATGGGCCGCGTGCCTTTGACCACGATGGCCTTGAGGAGCTTGGAGCCCATCACCGCGCCGATGCCCGGACGCCCCCCGGCGCGGCCTTCCAGGCTGCGCACCA
>JAQUNT010000264.1 GCA_028717525.1 Elusimicrobiota bacterium | reverse complement strand
TCCCTATCCAAGCGCATCCTCGACCGATACGGCGACACCCCCCAAGGGATGGTCGCAAGCGCCCTCGAATTCGCCCGCCTCTGCGAACAAGCCGGCTACCGAGAGCTCGTCTTCTCCATGAAAGCCTCCAACGTCAAAGTCATGATCGCCGCCTACCGCCTGCTGGCCGCGCGCATGGCCCAGCTCCGCATGGACTACCCGTTCCACCTCGGAGTCACCGAAGCCGGCGCAGGCGAAGACGGCCGCATCAAGTCCGCCATCGGCATCGGCAGCCTCCTGGAAGACGGCATCGGCGACACCTTGCGCGTCTCTCTGACCGAAGAGCCCGAAGCTGAAATGCCGGTCTGCAAAGCGCTGGCCGCGCGCTTCGACCTGCGCAAGCCATTCACGGCAAGAGCCCAGGGGACCTACTGCGCCGACTTCTACAGCTACACAAGACGAGCCAGCCGCAAGACATCCCTCGCCGGCTTCTCCGTCGGCGGCGACTCACCCGTCCGAGTCGTCAGCCGGCCGGCGAAGACGGAACAAATGGAAATCAGCTCTGCGGAGCTGCGCAAATCCCCGCAATACAGCGAAGGGAAAACGGCAGAGGAGGTCCTCAAGAGAAGCCGAGGAGCCTCCTGGCTCGGCCTGGTCGGAAAAGACCCCGGCAAGCTCCTGCGCGAATACCGCCTCCTGGCCGCCCAGGCCGAGGGCATCCCCATCCACATCCGCGCGCCCAGGGCCAAGGACCGCCAGCGCCAAGTCCTGGAATCCGCGGCCCTGATCGGGGCCCTGCTCTGCGACGGCATCGGAGATTCCGTGGAGATCGACACAGGCTGGCCGGCCCCCCAAGAGCTCGCCTTGGCCTACAACATACTCCAGGCCGCGGGAGCGCGCCTGACCAAAACCGAATTCATCTCCTGCCCGGGCTGCGGACGCACCTTGTTCGGGCTCCAGGCCGCCACGGCCCGGGTCAAGCGCGAGCTCGGACACCTCCCAGGCCTCAAGATCGCGGTCATGGGCTGCATCGTCAACGGCCCCGGCGAGATGGCGGACGCCGACTTCGGCTACGTGGGCGGCGCCCCCGGCCGGATCAACCTCTACGCGGGGAAGCTCTGCGTCAGCAAAGGCGTGCCGGAAAGCTCTGCGGTCGAGGCCCTCAAGGAGCTCATCAAGGGACACGGACTATGGCGCGATCCCTGAGAGCCCTCGGCCTCCTGACCATGGCCTGCTTCTGCGCCTGCTCTCCAGTCTACGTCACCAAGGCCGCGGCAGGCCACGCCAGCCTGCTCTGGCGCAGCCGCGGCATGGAAAAGGCCTTGCGCGACCCGGCCGTCTCGGACCAGCTCAAGGACCAGCTCAAGCTCGCGCTCGAGATCCGCGCTTTCGCCTTCGCGCGCATCGGCTTGAAAGAGACCAGCGACTTCTCGACCTATACCCCGGTCCGCGGCGCGGTCACCTACATAGTCTCCGCCTGTCCGCGCACCAGCCTCGAAGCCTACCGATGGTGGTTCCCTTTCTTGGGGAAGGTCCCCTACAAAGGCTACTTCGGCAAGGAAGACGCTCTGCGCGAGATGAAGTGCATGGAGGACGAAGGCTTTGACGCGCGCGTCGGCGGAGCCGCGGCCTACAAGACCCCCCTGTGGTTCACAGACCCCCTGCCCTCCAGCGTGCTCGACTATCAGCCCGGAGACCTCTGCGAGCTCCTCATCCACGAGCTCACCCACGGCACCGTCTGGTTCAAGGACCAGGTCGATTTCGACGAAGCCGCCGCGACCTTCGTGGGCCGGCAGGGCGCCGAGGATTTCCTGACCCAACGCTTCGGCGCGGATTCGGCGCAGCTGAAGGAGTACCGGGCCGGGCTGGCCAGGCAGAATGAATCCGCAGCGGTCATGGATGAGCTCTACCAGCAGCTCGACGCCCTCTACCGCGGCGACCAGACGCAGGAGCAGAAGCTCGCTCTGCGCCAGGGCATCTTCGCCCGGGGAGAAGAGCGCCTCCAAGCCATGGGCCAGCCCTTGGGCGAGCCCCTCAACAACGCCACCGTTCTGGCCCTGCGCCTTTACCGCTGCGACCTGAGCGCATTCCGCGCCCTGCACCAGGACTGCGGCCACGACTGGAAGAAGACCATGGCCGCCCTCAAGGCCTTGGACCGCCGCGACCCATTCGCGGCCTTGGCTAAGCTGACCAGCGCAAAGCCGAGCTGACCAGCCGCCTATCCCGCCCGGGTTCAAGCCACTTGCGGCGCAAGACCCGTTCCAGGCGCCGGGCTTCCAGGCGCGCCGGCTCGGAGGCCGGAGCCACGCCGCAGCCGGAGAGCTCGTGCAGGTCGTGCAGCTTCCCCAAGAGGTCCTGTAGGACCCGCAAGCGGCCCGCCATCTTGCGCACGCGCGGCTGCGCGCGAGCGAAAGGCTCCAGAAGATAGCGCAGGCGCTTGGCCCTGATGCGCGCCACATGCATCTGCGCGGGCGTCCCCCCGCGCCGCACCGGCTGCAAGCGCCGGTCCAGCCGCTTGGCTGCCTTGCGCACCGCGCGGCGGGCCGCCTCGTCAAAGCGCGCCGGGCACGGCTGGAGCCGCTCCAGGCGCCCCTCCAACGACCGGCCCGCTGCTTCGAACTCGGGCAGGCCTTGGCACAGGAACTCCTGGCGGCAATGCGCGGCCACGGCCTCCAGATGCACGACGAGCCTGCGGCTGATCTCGCAAGGCGCGCCGTGAGTCTGGAGCCAGGCGGTCCAGACCTGCGCGTCGCGAGGCGGGCCGGTGGCATGGCTGAGCTTGCGCAAGCGGGAGCGCAGGGGGCGCGCCCCGGCCGGGCCCAAGAAGTCCCGGTAGGCGCTCAGCACCACGCGCAGCCGGCGCAAAGAGGTGCGGAAATCATGCAGGGCCTCCGGGTCCGAGTCGCTCCCTAGCCGGAGCGCCGAGGCCCGGGCCTCGGCCAGCCAATGCCGCGCCCAGCGCGCCGCTGCTGCGCCGGCCGAGACCGCCTGGCTCATCAGAAGAAGTACTGCAACTGCAGATACGACAGGTTCGCCAAGAGCCCGAACTCGGTGTCGCGGGCCGAGCCGAAGCGCTGCCACCCTGCGGTAAGATACAGATTCGAGAGCGGATTGTACTGCAAGGTCGGCGAGAAGAGCTGGCTGCCGTCGTCCAGGTTCCCCAGGAAGAGCACATCGAGCTTGAGCAGGGGATGCAGGTCCTTGGAGAAGGTCAAACCTGCATAGTCCTTGGCCAAGACCACTTCCTTCCCGGCGCAGAGCGCGCTGCGGTCGTAGCGCGAAGGGGCCGCCGAGCCGCGGCCGTTGTGATAGTACTCGACCAGCGCCGAAGAGTCCTTGAGCCAGCGCCACTTGGGCTCCGAGCCGAAGGAATATTCGTAGCCGATCAGCCCTCTCCAGTAAGGCCTTTGCACCTCGTTGTCCGTGTAGGACCATTCCCCGTGCAAAGAGCCGTCCCAGAGATTGCCCGCGAAGTCCCCGCCTACGATCCAGCTCGAAGTCGAGCCCGTGACCTTGCCGCCCATGGCCGCGAAATCGAAATCTCTCCAATTGCCGCGGCCCCGGGCCAGCAAAGCGCTGTCCGGCCAGCGGCTCTGCGGAGCATAGGCCAGCTCGGCCTGGGAGAGCTCGCCCAGGCCGTGGCGAAGATAGAGGGCGTCGACTCCCGGGCGCTCGTCGCGCTCCACCGCGGTGGGCTGGTACGGGTTGAGCACGTCCGTGGGGTTCCAGAGCTTCCCCGTCCCCCAGGCCACGCGTTGGCGGCCGAAGCGCAGGCTGGCGTGCTCGGTCTCCAGCCCGGCCCAGACCCGGTGGAGCCGCTGGCGCCAAAGAGAGGTGGCCGAGCTGGCGATGTCCTGCTGCAGGTCCAGCCAGGTCTCAGGCCCGGCCAGGCCGAAGGTCTTGTACTCGGTGGTCCTGAAGAAGCTCCCCGCATAGACCTCCTGGTCGTAGTCCACGTGAGCCTTGAACATCGCAGCCTTGGCCTCCAGGGTCAGGCGCGCGCGGTCCAGGTTGAGGAAGAAGGGCCGGCCGTCCAGGGTGGAACGCGAGTACTCCCAGAGCTCCTTGAGATAGCCGGAGGCCTCGACGGACACGGGCCCGCCGGCGAACTCCTTGGCCTGAGCGGGCCAGGCCAGCAGGAGCAGGAGGACCGCGGCTCGGTTCATGCCGGGGCGAGCTTGCCGTCGTGCAGGTGGATGACCCGGCGCGCGCGGGAGAGCACGGCCGGGTCGTGGCTGGAGAATACGAAGGTGATCCCGCGGTCCTTGTTGAGGGCCTCCATGAGGTCGAGCAGGGAGGCCGCGGTCTTGGAGTCCAGGTTGGCGGTGGGCTCGTCGGCCAGCACCACCATGGGCCGGTGCACGATGGAGCGGGCCACGGCCACGCGCTGCTGCTGGCCGCCCGAGAGCAGGTCCGGCCGGCGGTTCGCCATGGACTCCAGGCCCACCCAGCCCAGGACCTCCAAGGCCTGGGCGCGCCGCTCCCCGGCCGAGACGCCCTGCAGGACCAAGGGATACTCCACGTTCTCGATGGCCGTCAGCACCGGGATGAGGTTGTAGGCCTGGAAGATGAAGCCCAATGAGCGCAGCCGGAAGTCGGCGGCTTCGGGCTGGGCCAGGTGCGAGACCTTGCG
>JAQUNT010000263.1 GCA_028717525.1 Elusimicrobiota bacterium | reverse complement strand
GGGCGAGACACGCGCCGTTTTCCCGGGCTGGATGCGCCGCGCGATGCGGCCGATCATGCCGATCAAGGAGGCGGCGCGCACATGGTGCGTCACGAAGGCGATCTTGACCGGCACGCCCAGGCTGGAGGAGGTCTCGCGGATGTGGCGGACCAGGCCGGGAGCGTCCTTGGTCGCGACCTTCTCGCGGGAGTAGTGGCGGATGCCGACGAGCAGTCCGATGACCAGGTTGCCGGAACGCGCTTGGCTAGCGGCGCCTAGAGCCGCGGACACGCTGGCCTCGTCGTTGACCCCGCAGACCTTGACCCCCGGGGTCGAGTCGTCGAAGATGTCGACCTGCGGAGTCTCCATGGCCTTGGCCAGGCTCTCCACCAAGGTCGGCTGGGCCGCCTCGGCCGCGGGCGCCGCGACCAGGGGGGCCGCGGTCAGGGCCGGGGCCTGCGGAGCGGGGAGGAGAAGCGGGCCGCTGAGGGGCAGGGAAGACGGGGACAGGGAGACCGCGGGGCCGGTCCGCATGCGACCTAGGACCGGGCCAGGGGCGGCACGCGCAGGCGAACGGACGGCCGAAGCCGGGAAGGCCGGCGCGGCGAAGCAAGACAGGGCCAGCAGAAGAGCGGTCGTCATCCTCAGTCTCGATAGTATGATCGCGGGCGGCGTCGCGGCGAGGGTCGAACGGCCCAAGGCGGCCGGCCGCAGGGCCTACATGGAGAACTTGTAGAGCGAGGAGGGCACCAGGCGCATCAGCCAGCTCATCCGGTTGGAGATGAGCAGCAGGCCGATGGCCATGAGCAGGACCCCGGCCGCCACCTCGCCCCAGCGTATGAAGCGCTTGTAGCGCGCGAAGAAGCGCAGGAAGGCGTTGAGGCCCAGGCCGGTCAGGATGAAGGGAACCCCCAGGCCCAAGGAGTAGACGAAGAGCAAGCCCACGCCCTGGGCCACGCTCTCCTGGGTGGCGGCCAGAGCCAGGATGCCGGCGAGTATGGGCCCGATGCAGGGCGTCCAGCCGAAGGCGAAGGCCAGGCCCATCAGGAACGAGCCCAGCAAGCCCGGCGCCAGCTTCGAGGTGTCGGCGCGCTTGGTGTAGTAGAGCCACTTGATGGGGACCAGGCCGCTGATGTGCAGGCCGAAGACGATGACCAGGACGCCCGCGAGCTTGCTGAGCACGGCCAGGTGCGCGGCCAGCAGGCGGCCTACCAAGGAGGCCGAGGCGCCCAGCGCGGTGAACACGGCCGAGAAGCCGAGCACGAAGAACACCGACGCCCAGGCGGCCCGGCGCCCGGCCGTGGGCCCGGCGGTGTCGGAAGAGAGCTCCTCCAAGGACAGCCCGGACATGAAGGAGATGTAGCCCGGCACCAAAGGCAGCACGCAGGGCGAGAGGAAGGAGGCCAGTCCCGCCAGGAAGGCGGCTCCGACGCTGACCGAATGCATGGCCCTAGAAGCGGTTGAGGCGGAAGCGGTGCAGGTTCAGGTCCGACTTGCCGCCTACGATGAGCTGGGCCATGGCCTGGCCCAGCAGGGGCGCGAACTTGAAGCCGTGGCCGGAGAAGCCGGCCATGAGGTAGCCGTTGGACGCGTCGGGCAGCCGGTCCATGATGAAGTCGTCGTCCTTGGTGCTGGTGTAGTAGCAGACGTGGCCCTCGTGCTCGCTGAAGCCCGCCAGCTCCGGGATGAAGCGCTTGAGGAAGGCGCGCACCTTCTTCTCGAACTGGGGCGTGATCTCGCGCTCGTCCACGTCTCCGGGCTTGCCCGGCGGGCCCTTGCGGTTCTCCGCGATCTTCATGAAGCCGTGGATGTGCATGGGCACGCCGTAGAAGCCCTGGCTCTGCACGTAGAAGGGGGGGAAATGCTCCTGGCGGTAGCGGCCCCGGTTGAAGGGCGGCCGCAGGTAGAGCTGCTGCTGGCGGGTCACCTTGAGGGGCAAGCGGTAGGGCTTGAGCAGGTCCGACGTCCAGGCCCCCGGCGCGAAGAGGAAGTGGCCCGCCTCGTGCAGCCGGCCCGCGGAGTCCTTGACCGCCGTGATGACCCCCTTGGACTTGACCAAGGCGGCGACCTGGGTGTGCGTGCGGACCTTGCAGCCCTTGCGCTGGGCCAGGCCCAGGATGGTGGAGACCGCGCGCATGGCCCAGATCAGGCCCCCGTCCTTGTGCAGCAGGCCGAAGCGGAAGGCCCGGGAGTTCATCATCGGGTAGTGGCGGCGGATGTCCTCCTTCTGCAGGACCTGGCAGGGGATGCGGTGCTCCTTGAGCATCTGCAGGCAGTGCTCCACGTAGCCGTGCGCCTTGACGGCCAGGTCCAGGAAGCCGTGCTGGACCAGGAACTTGTCCGAGCTCTGGGCGCAGAGGTCGAGCCAGAGGGGCAGGGCCTTGGCCGCCATGTCGGTGTAGAAAGCGTCCTTCCCATACGTCAGGCGGAAGGTGCGCAGCTGGTCGCCGGAGGCCGCGTGCCGGTTGGGGACCTCGCTCATGTCGAGCACGGTGACCTGCTTGCCCAGCCGGGTCAAAGAATAGGCCGCGCTGGCGCCCATGATCCCGCCGCCGACGATGATGACGCTGTTCTTCATTCCTTGCCCGCGAACCGTCCTTCGATGCTGCGCAAGACCCGCTCCAGCCCCTCGCCGTGGCGCACCGCCAGCCAGCGGCCGCCTTCCTCACGGGCGCGGCGGCCCAGCTCCCCGTCGGCGGTCACCACGGTCACCCGCCCCTCGCGGCCGAACGACCCCGCCCGGACGCGGTCCAGGATGAGGGCGTCGGCCAGCTCCTCCCAGGAGAAGCGCACCCGCAGGTTGGCCGTCCCCTGCGGGACCCGCTTCCAGCGCCGCCCTTCCCCGTCGAAGAAGATCTCCACCTCCGCCCGGCCGGCCAGGCCGCGGCAGAGCACCGCGAAGGACTCGACCAAGGTGAGGCAGTCGCTCTCCTCCTGCTCGCGGAACTGCTCGCCGCCGTAGCCCCAGAGGACCCGGACCACGTTGGTCCCGTCCACGCAGTAGAGCCGCACCTGCCTTCAGTTTAGCAAAAAAAAAGGCGGGGCCGTCCGGCCCCATGCCCTTGTGCCTCTCGCCGGCGTTGTTCTATGATGCCTTCGTGGGAAAGCCGACCCCGTCGCGCGGCCGGACCGCGCTCGTCACCGGAGGGGCGCGCGGCATCGGCGCCGCCATCGTCTCCGAGCTGGCCGGGCGGGGCGTCAACGTGCTCTTCACCTACCTCCACAGCCGCGCGGCCGCGGCCGCTCTGGAGAAGCGCCTGGGAGGCCGCGCAACGGGCCTGCGCGCCGACGTTAGGGACCTCAAGGCCGCCGAGGCGGCCACCGCCGAGGCCCGGCGTCGGTTCGGCAGCGTCGACATCCTGGTCAACAACGCCGGGGTCTTCCGGGCCCGGCCCTTCGCCTTCATCACGCCCGAGGAATGGCGCGAGACCATCGACACGGACCTCCACGGCGCCTTCCACCACTCCAAGGCGGTCATCCGGGGCTTCTGCCGGCAGGGCTGGGGCCGCATCGTCAATGTCTGCTCCATCGGCGTCCTGCGCGGGCTCGAGGGGCACGCGGACCACGCCGCGGCCAAGGGCGCGGTCCTGGCGCTCACCAGGACCATGGCCCGGGAGACCGCCCGGTTCGGGGTGACCGTCAACGCGGTCGCCCCCGGCTGCATCCGGACCGAGATGTACGACCGCTACCCGCGGCGGCTCCGGGAAGCCTTCCTGAGCGCCATACCCATGGGACGCATCGGGGCCCCCCGGGAGGTCGCCAGCCTGGTGGCTTTCCTGGCCTCGGACGAGGCCGCCTACATCACCGGTCAGGTTTTCGCGGTGGACGGCGGCATGTGCGCCTGACCCGCCGCGCCCCCTAGGACTTTTGGTAGACTGGTCCAGTCATGATCCCGCGCGCGGCCTCCTGGGCCGCAGGCGTCCTCCTCCTGCTGCGGTCCCTGGCCGGCGCCGTCGCGCAGCCGGACGCCCGGCCCGCGCCCCCGGCCGTGGACCGCGGGGCGGACGCCCACGCCACGGTCCAGGTCCTGCGCGCGACCTTCCAGGCCCTGCCCGAGAGCACGGTCAAGACCAAGGTCCTGCCCATCCTGCAGCGCATCGACGAGGCCGCCGGGCGCCTGCCCAAGGACAAGCGCGAGACCTTCGTCACCGAGAACCTTAACGAGCTCACCGTCCTGGCGTCGGGCCTCTCGGCCGCCGCGGTGCCCAAGGAGGTCCTCAAGCACATCCAGAACTGGGCCGCCTACATGAACAACCGGGCCAACCGCTGGGAGGAAGCCGCCCGGCTCTCCGGCCAGGTCCTGACCCTCGATCCGCTCGACCGCGACGCCCTGCTCAGCCGCTCCAACGCCGAGTACGGTCTCAAGAACTACAAGAGCGCCTTCGAGTACGCCGACCAGGCGGTCAAGCTCGACCCCAACGACCCGGACGGCTACACCGCCCGGGCCCTGGCCTCCTACGGCCTGGCCGACTACCTGCAGACCATGGAGGACGCCCGCCGCGCCCTGGCCATGAACCCCAACGACCGCACGGCCCACGCCCTGATGCGCCTGGCCGAAGGCCGGGTGCCGCCGCTGGCCATCCACGACGTGAAGAGCCGGCTCGAGGTCGAGGTCCAGCGCGAGTACCATGGGATGGTG
>JAQUNT010000262.1 GCA_028717525.1 Elusimicrobiota bacterium | reverse complement strand
CTCCTGGCGCTCCTCGCTGCTCATGTCGTGCTGGATGCGTCCCACGCTCAGGCCCAGGAACTTATAGATCGGCCCCATCCATTCGGAATCGCGCTTGGCCAGGTAGTCGTTGACCGTGACCAGGTGCACGCCGCGGCCGCTCAGGGCGTTGAGGTAGACGGGGGCCGTGGCCACCAAGGTCTTGCCCTCGCCGGTCTTCATCTCCGCGATGGAGCCCTCGTGCAGGACCATGCCGCCGAGCATCTGCACGTCGTAGTGCCGCAGCCCGATGGTGCGGCGCGAAGCCTCGCGGCACAAGGCGAAGGCCTCGGGCAGGAGCTCGTCCAGAGCCGCCTGCTCGGCCTTCTTGAAGGCCTTGCGCTCCTCCTCCGTGGCCCCCGGCTCGACGCTGGAGAGGGCCTCGGCCAGGCGCTTCTTGAGCTCGGCGGTCTTCTCGGGGAAGGCGGAGTCGGGCAGGGCCTTGATCTCGGGCTCCAGCGCGTTGATGCGATCCAGGACCGGCTTCATGCGCTTGAGCAGGCGCTCGCTGGGAGTGCCGATGATGCTGTAGATGATCCAGGTCCAGAAGTTCATAGTCTCTGGGACCTCAATTCATGGACAGGCCGCCCAAGAGCTTCTCGGAGGTCTCCAAGTAGTTCTTGAGGTTCTCGATGGCCTGCTTCCAGGCGTTGGCCTGCCAGAGGCGCGCCTCTTCCCAGCGCGCGCCCTTGCCCCAGCCGGTGTGCACGAAGCGCAGCAAGGTCCCGCCGCCCTGGCGCTCCATGCGCACGAAAACCTTGGTGACGTCGCCCATGATCTCGGCGTAGCGCTCGGGCCCCTTCCAGTTGAAGCTGAGCTCCGCGTTGGGCACGATGCTGGAGATGGTGCATCCCAAGGTGCTATTGACGCCGGGGTTCTCCGGGTCCCAGAAGAGCTCGTAGGCGCCTCCCGGGGCGGCCTCGACGCGGGCCTTGCGCGCCAGCCACTGCTCCAGGAGTTCGGGCTTGACCCAGGCCTCGAAGACCTTGTCTATGGGCCGGGCGATGAGGATTTGGATATCTATGTCTCGAGAATGCATGGAAGGAGATATTGTACCAATTTAGGCGAGGCGGGAAGCTGCCGCGCGCTAGATGCGGGCCCGGCTGTAGGCGGGGGCGCGGCGGCGGCGCGCCGCGGGCGCTAGGCGGCCGGCCCCGGTCAGGAAGCTCAGCAGCGCGTCGAGGTCCAGGCCCAAGCCCCGCGCGCTCTTGCGCATGTGGCGAAAGTCCCGGCGCAGCTGGTCCGAGGCGGCCATCTCCAAGAGCTCCTTCTTGTGCGCGTCGTCAAGCATGGCTGAAACGCTCCCACAGGCGGCGCCCCTCCTGCTCCAGAGAGAACAGCCTGTAAAACTCCCCCACGCGGTCCCAATCGAGCGCCGCGCCGCGGGCCTCCATGAGCGCCTCGATGTCCGCGGAGTCCTGGGCCTTGCGGTTCTCCGGGTCGTTGACCATGGCCTGGACCTTGAGGCCGATCACGTCCTCGGGCAGCAGCACGCGCACCTGGCGCGTCCCGCCGAAGACCGGCCGCTCCACGGCCCGGCCGAGCATCTCCAGGGAGATGCGCCGGAAGGCGTGCACGAAGTCCACGAACCCCAGGCCGGGCGCCTCGTGCCGGTACTGGGAGATGTTCTCCGTGAACACGACCCGGTCGTAGCCCAAGGCGTGCATGGCCTCGTGCAGGACGCAGAGGTCGTCGTGGTGGACGAGGAAGTCGATGTCCAGGGTGGCGCGCGGCGCGCCCCAGACGCCCAGGGCGACTCCTCCCATGAGGGCGCAGCGCACGCGCTTCTGCTCGAACTCCTCCAGAAGGGTCTTGAGGACGCGCTCGAAATCCATGGTCGCCGCCCTGGATTATACCATCTATCCGGCTAGGAGTCGGTGTTCGGCGTCCGGTAGGTGCGCAGCCGCTGGCGCCAGCCGGGCAGCCAGCGAGCCTCGTTGCGCTCGGGAGGGGAGTTGAGCACGCGGCGGGTGAGCACGCGGTCGGCTGAGGCGGCGAACTCGTCGAGGGCGGCCTGCCCGGAGGCTTTGCCGGTCATGCCCTGCAGGACCTGCAGCAGGCCCCAGGCCTGGCCGTTGTAGCGCTCCTGCCCCTTGAGACCCTCGCCCTTGAAGTTGACGTAGTCCACCAAGGCGTAGACCCCGGCCGCCTGCCCGGCCATGCGGTAGAACTGGAAGCGGACCCGCCTGCGCTCGGATCGGGGCAGGTTCCGGAGCATCTTGGGCAGGGCGGCGGCGAGGCGGTCGACGATGAAGCGGGCCTGCAGGGGCATGCTCCAGGTGAGCAGGCGGCGCAGGTCACGCATGCGCTCCGAATTGACGTCGGCCAGGAAGGCCTCGCGGTTCGGCCAGGGGCAGCCCACGGACACCTTCAGCCACTCGGGCAGGACCTCGCCCTGGCTCTCCAGGTAGGCAAGCAGCATGGGGAAGCTCTCCTGGAAGGGGCCGCTGCGGTTCTCCGGATACCAGATGAAGTGGCCGATGCCCAGCGAGGCGAACTCCTCGCCGCGGTTCCAAGAGGTCAGGCCGGCATAGGTGCCGCGGCACTCGTTGTACCAGATCCTGCGGCCCAGCCTGAGTACCTGCCGCTGCGGTATGCGGATGGCGGGCCCGGACTGGGGCAGGACCTGCAGCATGGCGACCTGGCCCGAGGCGGGCGGCGCGGCCCAGAAAAGCAGAAAGCCAAGGACAGCTGCCGTCACGGAGGGGATCCCTCCTCGGCTCAGCGTTCCTCGGCGCGGACTAGATTATTGCAGGACTTCTCAGATTTGTCAAGAGGGCGGTGCCACGGGTCAACTTGTTCAACTTTCCAGAGACGAGTAAGTTAAGAAAGTTGACCCGTGGCACCATCACTTCACGCGGGCGCAGAACTCCGCGCCCCGGAAGTCCTTCCCGTCGCCTTTGAGCCCGCCGGCGCAAAGCTCGAAGCCCCCCCCTTTGGCGCGCAGGACGAAGCCCGTGCCCGCAGTTTCGTCGCGCAGGTCCCCCGGCTCGCAGAAGCGCGGGGCTAGTTCGGCGAGCGCGGCGGGCCAGCGTCCGCGCGCGGCGCGGAAGCGGGCCGCGGCCGACGACAGAAGGGCCAAGCGCGCCCAGTCCCGGCCCTCGAACTCCCGGACGTAGAGCTGTCCGAAGCTGGGCATGGCGACCCGGGCCAGGAAATACGGCCAGGAGGGCAGGGCCTGCAGCTCCGCGTCGCAGAGCTGCTGCGCGGCCCGCGCCTCGCTCATGGTCTGGACGGCCGCATCGCGCGCCACCATGCGCGCCGTGGCCAGGACGTTGAGGTCGATCACTCCGGACCAGGCCAAGGCCCCGCCGGCCCAGCCGCGGCCGAGAGACGCGGGGATGTCGAGATGCATGGCCAGCTCGGCCCGCAGGCCTTCGGAGACGCGGTTGCGCCCCAGGCGCTGCCGGAACGCCCGCGCCAGCCGGTCCGGCAGGACGGCCCGCGGCTGGCGCTGCAGGATGTCGAGCGCGGTCTTGACGCCGAGGGTCTCCATATCGACGGCCACGAGCTGGGCGATCAACGAGCGGTGCGTGCCCGCCAGGGCGGCCAGCCGCCACTGCCGGTCCACCTGGGCCCAGGCCCGGGCCGCCGGCTGCCGGGAAGCGCAGGCCCGCAGCAGCCGCGCCGCAGTCGGGAGCTGGGCCATCTTGGGCAGGGGCATGTTCAGGGGATCCTTGGCCGCGGCCACGTAATCCGTCTTGGCCAGGCGGGTCCGGCCCTGGCAGGCCTTGTCCACGAGGCCGTCCACGGTCGGGCAAAGCCGGCCCCAGGTTCCGCCGGCCTTCGGCCCGCCCGCCGAATCGAGGAGGTCGCCGCCCCAGGCCTGCAGGTCCTTCTTGACCGGCCCGGCTAGGTCCAGCTTGGCCGCGGCCTGCTCCAGGGCGGACTGCGCGTAGGACGCATCCGGCAGGTCCTCCTGGAACTCGGCCAGGCTGGTCGGCCAGCCCCGGGCCGCGACCTCCAGGCGCAAAGACTCCAGCCGGCCGTGCCAGACCGCCTTGACGGCAAGGACCACGCATAGGCTGGCCGCTGCCAGAAGAGCCACCAAAGCGGCCCCGGTCCCGGCCTGCCCGCCGGCGCGGAAACGCCGATGCAGACGCAGGCTCTTGACGAGCGCGAAGGCGGCCAGGGCGCCCAGCACCACGCCCGCGGCCAGGTTGAGCGACCCTGGGCTCAGGGGCAGGAAGGTGCTCAGGGCCAGGAAGGCCGCCTCGCAAGACAGCACGGCGGCGAATATGGCCGCGAAGGTCATGATCATGGTCTCTCCGATATGCGCGCTTTGAGGATCCGGTCCCCCGGCTCGATGCGGTCCACGGCGTCCAGGCCGCGGGTGACGCGGCCGAAAACCGTGTAGCGGCCGTCCAGGTGCGGCGCGGGCAGGTGCGTGATGAAGAGCTGGCAGCCGCCGGTGTCCTTGCCCGCCTTGGGCATCCCCACCGTGCCCCGCTCGAAGCGCAGACGGCTGATCTCGTCGCGCAGGGAAAACCCCGCGTCGCCCCAGCCGCTGCCCCGCGGGTCGCCGCCCTGCACGACGAAATTGGACACCACCCGGTGCCAGACCGAACCGTCGTAAAGGCCGGACCTGACGCCGTGCAGGAAGGCCGCCGAAT
>JAQUNT010000261.1 GCA_028717525.1 Elusimicrobiota bacterium | reverse complement strand
CAGCAAGTTTATGATGTTGATGACCGGCTCCTGCAGAGCCTGAATGGCCACCGGGGTCAAAACGACCTCCATCTGGATGGCGGGAGGAGGCGGCGGCGGCGCGGGCGGCGCTCCGGGCGCGGGCGGCGGCGGCGGCGGCGGCGCGGCCGCGATCTGGACCGTGATGGTCTGGCCCGCGTGGGCGGTCAGGACCTGCCCGAGCATGTTCTGCGAAACGACCACGCCGTCGAAGACGTAGGTCCGGGTGCCGGTGGCATCGGTCTCGATGCGCAGCACCGTTCCGCGGACCGCGGCCGTGGCGGACGGGGTGCGGATCTGGAAGGCGCGGCCGGCCAGCTTCTTGACCCAGGCGTCCACCCGGCCCAAGGGGAGGAAGACCTGGACCTTGGCATTGGACAGCTCCTCCAGCTTGAGGGACGAATTGGAGTCAAGGCGCACCTGGCTGCGGTCCGCGAAGACGATGGTGCAGTTGGAGTTGGCCGCGGTCTTGATCGTGGTTCCGGGCGGCAGCGCCTCGCCCACCTTGGCCCGTTTCCATATATCGGAGCCGCCCAACTGAACTTCGACGGCGCCCGTCATCTCGCTCATGAATGTGGCCATGGCGACTATCGCCGGGGCCTGAGCCGCGCCCGGCGCAGCGGCCGGCGCAGGGACCGGCGCGGGGATAGCCGCCGGAGCCGCGAAAGCCGAGGCGGGAAGCGCCGCGGCCAGCAAGGCAAGGCAAAGGAATCTTCTCATTTGTTTCTCCGTAAGCAGAATATCGGCCCTGCCATTATAGCCATTTCAACGCCGTCATGGCAATCCGGACCGCGGTCAGGCAGTTCGGGGCCGCGCATTTCCATCATTTCGTCCAGTGATTGAACAGAATGCTATGCATTGCGTCCAATAATTTGACACATTGATATTCATAGGCTAGAATATGCCAATGGCGAGCAGGCTCTTCGAGCTCGATGAGTTGGCCAAGAAGCAGGCCGAAAAGTACACCAAGCGGCGCCACCTCTATCAACAGGTCGCCGCGCAGAAGGGCCGGGCGTTCTCGGGCATCATCGGCCCGCGCGGAGTGGGCAAGACGGTCCTGTTGCGCCAGCTGGCGCGCGACGCCAAGGATGCCTTCTACATCTCGGCCGACACCTTGGGCGCGGACGGCCTTTTCGACACGGCCAAGACTTTGACGCAGAAGTACGGCGTGCGCCTGCTCCTCATCGACGAGATCCATTTCGCCTCCGGCTATGCCGCGGAGCTCAAGAGGATGCATGATTTCCTCGACACGCGCGTGGTGTTCACCAGCTCGGTCGCCCTCTCCCTCGCGGAAAGCGCGCAGGATCTCTCCCGCCGGGTCCTGCTCAGGCCCCTGTGGCCTTTCACGTTCCGCGAATTCCTCGATTTCGCTCACGGCAAGTCCCTGCCCGCCCTGACCCTATCGGACATCCTGGACCGGCGCTGGCAGCCGGAGCACCTGCGCCAAGGCCACTTGTTCGACGAGTACATCAAGGGCGGCCTGTTCCCCTTCGCTTTGGAGCAGCCCGAGACCGCGCCGGTCTTGGAGAGCATCCTCGACACGGTCGTCCGGCGGGACATCCCCCAAGTGGCGGGCCTGCGCGCCCAAGAAACGTCCCTGCTGGAGAAGCTCCTCCGCTTCGTCGGCCAATCCGCCTGCGAGGGGATCAGCTACAGCTCGATCTCCCGCAATCTGGGCCTCACGAAATACAAGGCCGAGCAATACGTCCGCCTCCTGGACCAGGCCTTCGTGCTCAATGCCGTGATGCCCGCGGGGACCAATGTCCTGCGCGAGCCCAAGGTCCTGATGTTCCTGCCCATGCGCCGGCTCTACCGGACGGACGAGGAGGCGGTCGGCGGCCTGCGCGAGGACTTCACGGCGCAGGCGCTGCGGATGGCCGGGCTGAAGTTCGACTACCTCAAGAACACCCGGGGCGCCAAGACCCCGGATTTCCTGGTCGCGGCGGCCGGCGGGAGCATCGTCGTGGAAGTCGGCGGCAAGGGCAAGGGAAGAACCCAGTTCAAAGGATGCCGGGCGCACAGGAAGCTCATCCTCACCCCGTCCGATTCAATAGAAGGGGACCGGCGGCCGCTGGCGCTGTTCGGTTTCCTATAGCCGGCGCGCCAGGTCCCGGCTTCTGGCCAGGCGCTCCCGGCGCTTGATCTCGGGCCAGCTGTCCAACACGGCCTTGGCCGTGCCCAGCTTGGCGCGGCCGAACACGTGCGGGTGCCGGCGGACCAGCTTGCGGTGCTGGCTCAAGGCCACGTCCTGGATGTCGAAAGAACCGCTTTCCTTGGCGATCTGAGCGTGCAGGAGCACCTGCAAAAGCAGGTCCCCCAGCTCGTCTTCGATCTCGTGCGGCCGGCCGCGGCGCAGGGCCTTTTCCAGCTCCCGGGACTCTTCGCGGAGGAACTTTATGAGGGAGACATGGGTCTGCTTGCGGTCCCAAGGACAGCCCTTGGGAGAGCGGAGGTGGGCAACGAGCTTGACCAGCCGGTCAAGTGCCGTAGAATGGACTCGGCGCCTTCGGCGCCGAGTCGACTTCCCGACGCCTGCGGCGTCGGGAAGTCCATTCATGAGGCGGGCGGCGCTATACGTTCGGCGCCGAAATACGGGACCAAGGCCTTCGGTATGACCAGACCGCCATCCTTCTCCTGGCAGTCCTCCAGGATGGCCGCGAAGAGCCGTCCCACCGCCACCCCGCTGCCGTTCAAGGTATGCACCAGCTCGACTTTCTTATCCGCCCGACGCAGGCGGGTGTTCATCCGCCGGGCCTGGAAGTCCCCGCAGTCCGAGCAGGAGGAGATCTCCCGGAAGCGGCCCTCGCCCGCCATCCAGACCTCCAGGTCGTAGGTCTTGCACGAGGCGAAGCCCAGGTCCGCCGTGCAGAGCTCGATGACCCGGTAAGGCAGCTCCAGGCGCTTCAATACCTCCTCGGCATGGCCCGTCAAGGTCTCCAAAGCGGCCAGGGAGTCCTCCGGTTTGCACACCCAGACCAGCTCCACCTTGTCGAACTGGTGGTTGCGGATCAGGCCCCGCACGTCCTTGCCGTAGGAGCCGGCCTCCTGGCGGAAGCAGGCGGTATAGGCCGTAAGCTTCAGCGGCAAGGAGGCCTCGGCCAGGATCTGGCCGCGCACCAGGTTGGTCAGCGGCACCTCGGCCGTGGGGATCAGGTAGAGCGTCTCGGTCTTGCCGCCCTCCGTGGCCGCGATCTTATAGAGGTCTTCCTCGAACTTGGGCAGCTGGCCCGTCCCTTCCAGCGCTTCCGGCCGCACCAAGAACGGCGCCCAGACCTCCTCATAGCCGTGTTCCTTGGTATGGAGGTCCAGTTGGAAGGAGATGATCGCGCGCATCAGGCGGGCCCCGGCCCCGCGCCAAAGGGCGAAGCGGGAGCCGGAGAGGCCCGTGGCCGCGGCCATGTCGAGCAGGCCCAGCTTCTCGCCCAGAGCCTGATGGTCCAGGGGCTTGAAATCCAGGGGCTTCGGGGCCGGGCCGGAGCGCACGACCTTGTTGTCCGCCTCGCTCCTGCCGACCGGGGCCGTGGCATGAGGCAGATTGGGGATGGCCAGAGCCGCGGCCTTGTTCTTGGCCGAGAGCTCGGCCAGGGCCGTCTCCTGGCCGGACATCTCCGCCTTGAGGCCCGCGACCTCGGCCAGCAGGCGCGCGGCCTCGGCCTCGTCCTTGGCCGCCTTGGCCTTGCCCACGGCCTGGGCGGAGGCGTTGCGCTTGGCGCGCAGCTCCTCGACCGTCTTGAGCAGGCCGCGGTGCTCGCAGTCGAGCTTGATGAGCTCCTCCAGCGCGGGCAGGTAGCGGCCGCCCCGGTCCTGGACTCCGGCCCGGGCCCGGGCCGGCTCCTTGCGGATGATGTTGATGTCGTTCATTCAGGATCCTTCGACCGGCAGGATGAGCTCCACGGTCTTGACCTCGTCCACGGCGCCGCGGCGCGGACTGAGCATGAGCTGCAGCTTGATCTGGTCCGGCCAGAAGCCGGAGGCCAAGGTCTTCTTAAGGTAGTGGGTCAAGGGCATGTCCACGCCCTGGGACGGGTCGATGGCCACGTCCAGGAAGTTGTTGGGCTTGACCTTGGGCACGCGCTTCTCGTTGATGAGGAAGGCGACGGCCCAGACGCCTTCCGCGCCGCCGCCGGCCGGCAGGAGCCGGGCGCTCAGGCTGTAGCGCAGCAGCAGCCCTTCCGCCGGCTTGGGGCCCCGGTTCTTCAGCACCACGCGCAGGCGCAGCCGCCCCTTGATCCGCGGGGGGGCGGTGGGCAAGGACTTGATGGTGGCGAAGACCGGCTTCTGGCCGCGCACCGGGCCGGCCAGCTGCCAGGACACGCTCTCGATCATGACTTCGGCGTGCAGGGTCGTCGTGAGCGACATGAGCCCGACGAATAAACCGAGCGAGGCGCCTACGGCGCCTCGCGATTGCCAGCCCCTGCGGGGCTGGCAATTCCGGGGGAGAAACGGGCTCATGCCTCTTTCTTCGGCTCCTGGGCCGGCGGCGGCGCCGCGGGCGCGGCCGCGGCCGGCTGGGCCGGGGCCAGGAGCAGGGCCGCCACGTGGCCGACCTTGTCGCCCTCGTCGAGCTTGACCAGGCGCACGCCCTGCGTGTTGCGCGAGATGACCTTGATGTCCTTGCAGCGCAG
>JAQUNT010000260.1 GCA_028717525.1 Elusimicrobiota bacterium | reverse complement strand
CCCCCCCTGCGAGGTGGCCAAGGGCGAGGTCCGGCTGGACACGCGCTTCCGCACGGTCTGGATCTCCGGCCGGACGGTCGCGACCTTGCCTCCCACCCGTGCCGAGGTGCTCAAGATGCTCATTGAGGCCAAGGGCGCGGTCCGGCGGGAGAAGATCATCTCCGCGATCTGGGGCGCGGGCGACCACGTCAGCGCCCTGGAGAAGACCGTGCAGCGCCTGCGCGAGGATTTCGGCTCCGAGGACGGCAAGCGCATCCAGACCGCGGAAGACGGCTACGAGCTCATCGGCTGATCCTGGCCGGCCCCGGCCGGTATGGCGCGCAGTTCCTCCTTCACGTAGTGCAGCAAGGTCGGCGCCAGGACGATGCCGGGCACGCCCATGACCACCTGGCCCAGGAGGATGGCCAGCAGGGTCTGCCACATGGGCACCTGCAGCCTCTCGCCCAGGACCTTGCCGTAGACGAAATAGCCGCTCTTGTGGATGACGATGAGGAAGACCAGCGCGATGAAGGCATGGCGGTCCGACAGGGTCAGGCCGGAGGCCACGATGATGGCGTTGCTGATGACGTTGCCGATGATGGGCATGATGCCGAAGAGGAAGGTGGCCAAGGTCAGGAAGATCAGGTGCTTGAAGCCCAGCGCGACGAGGAAGGCCAAGGTCAGCACGGCGTAGGCCGCGGAGATGAGCACCTGGGCGCCGAGGAGCTTCTCGAACCCGACCATGAAGGTCAGCATGCGCTGCGCCAGCTCCCGGCCCAGCTCGTCGAAGAGGTCGGGCCGCCGCATCTCGGGGACGGGGCAGAAGAACGCGAGCACGGCCGCGAAGACGGCGATGAGGACCTGGAAGGCCTGCAGGGTCAGCAGTCCGCTGGCCTTGGTGACGGCCTCGGCGTTCTGCCGGACCTCCTGGATGACGACCTCGCGCAGCTCGTAGACGTTCTCGAAGGGCAGGTCCACGCCGTAGTCGCCGGCGAGGTCGACCGCCCGGGGGATGGCGGTGGCGGCGATCTCGGGCAAGGTGTGGATGGTGGCGCGCACGAACCGGGCCACCATCCACCCCATGGCGGCCGCGGCCACCAGGAAGACCGCCAGCGCCAGCCAGCGGGAGAGCCGGGCGGAGAGGCGCCGCGCCAGAGCCCGGAAGGTGAGGTCTAGGACCATGTAGGAGAGCAGACCGGCCAAGGCCGCGGGCGCCAGATGCATCCACGCCGAGGCCATGACCCCTAGGGGCACCAGGACGTAGGAGGCCTTCTTGGCACCGGACATGGATACGATTATATGAAATCGCCCGCCCAAAGGGCCCAAAGAGGGTGGGAAGTCTGCCGTCCGCGCTTTAGGCCTCTCGCTTCATGCCTTGGGCGCGGGAACCGGCTAGAATGTCCATCATGAACCTCTTGCGAGCCTTCCTGGCCTTCCTCCTCCTCGTCCCGCAATCCCTCTTCGCCGCGGCCGTGGTCGCGCCGGTCCAGACCGGCGCGGGCGTATCCAGCCTCGGCTCCATAGGCGCCGGCTTCGGCGCCGCCGCGCCGGCCTCGGGCCTCTCCGGAGCGGCCCAGCTCGGCCAGGCCCCGGTCCTCTCCTACCCAACCACCTTCCGCGGCATGGCCGCGGCCTATAAGGCCGCCGAGAAGGGCTACCTCCAGGCTATCGAGAAGGTCATGGCCATCCCGGCGGACCAGCGCGGCTTCGCCAACACGGTCAAGGCCCTCTCCGAGGCCGACGTCCGCTTCCAGGAGGCCACGGTCGGCGCCTCCTTCATGACCGACGTCTCCCCCGACGCCAAGGTCCGCCGCATGGCGGACGCCATCGACCGCCGCTCCAGCCGCCTCAGCATCGGCCTGGCCGCCCGCCAAGACATCTACCAAGCCTACAAGGACGTCGCGGCCAAGGGCGAGACCCTGACCGGCGAGGACAAGAAGCTGCTCGCAGAGACCATCCGCGGCTACGAGCGCTCCGGCATGGGCCTGCCCCAGACCGAACGCGCCCGGCTCGACCAGATCCGCCAGCGCCTCTCCGACCTGTCCCAGGCCTTCTCTAAGAACCTGCGCGAGGTCAACGACTCCCTCATCGTAGACCCCGCCCAGCTCGCCGGCCTGCCCCAGGCCTACATCGACGGCCTGGAGAAGACCCCGGACGGCAAGGTCAAGGTCACCCTCGACTACCCCTCTTACGGGCCCTTCATGGACCTGGCCCAGGACTCGGACCTGCGCCGGCAGCTCTACATGAAGAACGCCAACCGCGCCGCGGTCGAGAACATGCCCATCCTGACCGAGGTTCTCAAGCTCCGCCAGGAGCTCGCCGGCCTCCTGGGCTACAGATCCTACGCCCACTACGCCATAGAAGACCGCATGGCCAAGACCCCGGATAAGGTCCAATCCTTCCTCACCCGCCTCAAGGACCTGCTCCAGCCCGGGGCCCGGGCCGAAGAGGCGCGCATGCTCGCCGAGAAGCGGGCCGACGATCCCGCCGCGGCGAGCGTGCCCGCCTGGGACCGCGGCTTCTACGCCACGCGCCTGCAGAAGCGGCTCTACGACCTCGACGACGAGGAGGTGCGCCAGTACTTCCCGGCGGACACCGTGGTCGAAGGCACCATGAAGATCTACCAGAACCTGCTCGGCGTGCGCTTCACCGAGGTCCCGGCCAACGCTTGGTCCTCGGACGTGCGCCTCTTCAAGATCACGGACGCGGCCACGGGCAGGCAGATCGGCCACTTCTTCCTCGACCTCTATCCCCGGCCGGGGAAATACGAGCACATGGCGGCCTTCTCGCTCCTCCAGGGCCGGGAACTGGCGGACGGCTCCTACCGCCAGCCGGTCTCGGCCATGGTCGGGAACTTCACCAAGGCCACGGCCAGTCAGCCCTCGCTGCTGCTGCACAGCGAGGTGGAGACCTTCTTCCATGAGTTCGGCCACCTGATGCACCAGACCTTGACCGAGGCCCGCTACACGGACTTCTCGGGCTCGCGCGTGGCCAGGGACTTCGTGGAGGCCCCGTCCCAGATGATGGAGAACTTCGTCTGGCAGCCCGCGGTCCTGGCCCAGCTCTCCGGCCACTGGCAGGACCCCCAGCGGAAGCTGCCGCAGGCCCTGCTGGATAAGATGCTCGCGGCCAAGAACTTCAACCGCGCCAAGGCCGAGCTCGGCCAGGTCGCTTTGGCGACCTTGGACCTGGTCTACAACGTCATGACCGGACCCGTGGACCCCATGGCCGTCATGGAGGCCATCTGGAAGGACCTGGGCTTGCCGGCTCCCGTGCCGGGCACGCACTTCCCGGCCAGCTTCGGCCACCTCATGGGCTACGCGGCCGGCTACTACGGCTACCTCTGGTCGCGCGTCTTCGCCCAGGACATCTTCTCGCGCTTCGAGAAGGAGGGGATCGACAACCCGGCGGTGGGCATGTCCTACCGCAAGGAGATCCTGCAGACCGGGTCGAGCCGCGACGAAGCCGAGTCCTTGAAGGCCTTCCTGGGGCGCGAGCCGGACGAAGAGGCTTTCCTGCGCTACCTCGGGCTGCCGCCCGCGCGGCCGGCTCAGCCTGCCGCCACGGCTGCGCCCGCGGCTTGATGAGCGACGACGGGATCCGCTGCGTGGCCTGCCGTCACGCCGGCGCCGGCTCCCCTGCGGGGACCTCCCGCGAGCCCATCTTCGGGAAGGTCTTCGAACTCTACGAGTGTCGGCACTGCGGAGTCGTGTTCTCCGTCCTGCCCGCGGACTTCCCCCTCCAAGAGTGGTACGGCAAGGCCCACCACTTCTACGGCGAGACCGAGTGGCTGGAGCCCGGAGCGTCTCCGTCCTGGCGCTTCGATCGCTTCCTGACGACCTCTTTGCAGTTGGGCATCCAGGGCAGACTCCTGGACGTGGGCTGCGGCGAAGGGCGCTTCCTGCGCGAGGCCAAGCGGCGAGGCTGGAGAGGAACGCTTCTCGGCGTCGAGTTCAACCCCGAGATGGCCGGCCGCTCGGAAGAAGGCCTCCGGATCGAGGTCTGCCCCTTCGATGAATTCGCCGCACGGGCCGTCGCGGAGGAGCCGTTCGACGCGGTGGTGATGTTCGACGTCCTGGAGCACATGCCGGAGCCCGCCCGAGCCCTCGCCCAGGTCAAGCGTCTGCTCAGAGCCGGAGGCTACCTCTGCGTCTCCGTGCCCAACCGGGAACGGATCCGGTTCTTCGGTTTCGAAGACTTCGATTTCCCGCCGAACCACATCACGCGCTGGCACCAGGCCTCGCTCAGAGCGCTCGCGGAGGCCGCGGGCTTCGAGGTGGTCGCGCTGAGATCGAACCTGTGCACCCCCGCCAGCCTGGCGGAGCAGTTCTTCTATCCCCTCTTCACGGCGGCGCTGCCCTTGGCCAAGCGCCTGCTGTTCGGCGCCCAGGCCGGCCCGGACCGGACCGTCTCCGAGCTGCTGGGCGCGGAGGCCAAGGCCGGCGTCCGGCCCGCGGGGCTCAAGGGAGCCATAGCGGACAAGCGGAGCCGCAAGAAGTTGGAGCTGCGGCTCAAGAGCCTCTTCACCGTCCTGACCCTGCCGTTGACCTTGCCCCTCTGCGCGGCCGCGATCCTGCTGCGGCCCCACAGCGGCACGGGCCTGCTCATGCTGGCTCGGCTCAGGGCTGGGAGCTCTTAGCCCCCGAAGAGCCGGCGCCAGAGAGGCCAGCCCGGCC
>JAQUNT010000259.1 GCA_028717525.1 Elusimicrobiota bacterium | reverse complement strand
TGAATGCCGTCGTCGTTGGTGACCAGCACGCGGTATCTTTTCATCTTCGGGATATCTCCTCCACGGCGTCCGCCAGGCTCCGCACCGCGAGCTCGCCGCAGGGCAGTCCGAGCGCCCCGTAAGCCCCTGACATCCGGCTCAGGGCGTCCGGCGAGGCCAAGACGGCCTTGAGCTCGGCGGCCAGGCGCGGCTCCAGTTCGGCTTCCGGCACGATCCGCGCGGCTCCAGCCGCGGCGAGCAGGGCCGCGTTGGCGTCCTGGTGGCGCGCCGCGGCGTGAGGGTAGGGCACCAGGATGGCCGGCTTGCGCAGTCCGGCGAGCTCGGCCAGCGTGCTGGCGCCGGCGCGGCAGACCACGAGGTCCGCCGCGGCATAGCCCCACTCCATGGCGTCGAGGTAGGGCAGGACCTGGGCGCGCGCCTCGGACAGCCCGGCCCGGTGGTAGAGCTCACGCACCTCCGCGGCGGACTTCGCGCCGGCCAGGTGCAGGACCTGAACCTCCGCCGGCAGCCCGGCGGCGGCCTGGGCCAGCGCCGCGGGAGCGGCCTGGTTGATGCCCCGGGCGCCCTGACTGCCTCCGAAGACGAGGACGGTGCGCAGGTCGGGCTCCAGGCCCAGCCGCGAGCGCGCCGCGGCAGGGTCCTCCGGGGACCAAAGGGCGGGCCGCACCGGCGTGCCGGTGAGCGTCCCGGCCGCCTCGCCCGGCGCCGGGGGCAGGCCGCGCAGCAGCGCCGCCCCCAAGGCGACGCTGGCCCGGTTGGCCAGGCCCAGGACCGCGTTGGACTCGTGCACGGCGCAGGGCAGGCCGCGCAGGAATGCCGCGCCAGCCGCCGGGAAGGACAGATACCCCCCCATCCCGACCACTGCCCGCGGCTCGAAGTCGCGCAGGATGCGGCCGACCTGGCGCAGGGCCAGCGCCAGCTTCCAAGCGAACGCGGCCCAGCCCCAGCCGGGACGACGGTCCAGGCCCTGCAGGTCCAAAGCCGCGGCGGGGATGCCTGCGGCCTCGAGCCTGGGCAGGGCCGGGTCGTCGACGCGCACGAGCATCAGCGGCTGCCAGCCGCGCCGCCTGAGGGTCTGGGCCAGGACCAAGCCCGGGTAGAAATGGCCGCCGGTGCCCCCGGCCGCTATAAGGACGCGCCGCGGCGCGTTCATCGGCGCTCCGCCAGGCCCGTCAACGGGCCCTCCTTCGAAACGGCCGGCGCGCCGTGCGCCGTGTAGCGCGAGTGCAGCGAGGACTGGCGCGAGATGTTGAGCAGCACCCCGGCCGCGGCCATGGTCACCAGGAGCGAGGAGCCTCCGTAGGAGATGAAGGGCATGGGCATGCCCTTGGTGGGCAGCAGGCCGATGGACATGCAGGCGTTGATCAGGGCCTGCAGGCAGATGGTCAGCGTGATGCCCGCGGCCAGCAGGGTCCCGAAGAGGTTGGGCGCGGCGCGGGCCACGCGCAGGCCCCGGATCAGAAGGGCCGCGAAGAGCCCCAGCAGGGCCAGAGCTCCCGCCAGCCCCAGCTCCTCGCAGACCACCGGGAAGATGAAATCCGTGTGCGGGGTGGGCAGGTAGCCGAGCTTGAGCTGGGACGCGCCCAAGCCCTTACCCAGCCAGCCGCCGGAGCCCACGGCCAGGACGGCCTGCTCGAGCTGGTAGCTGGCTTCGGAGCTTCCGCGCAGCATGGAGATATAATGGGCGATGCGCGCCAGCCGGTAGGGATGCCGGTAGACCTCGAGCGCCACCGCAGGCAGGGCCAGGGCCCCGGCGGCCAGGAGGTAGGCGAGCCGCGCCCCGCCCAGCCAGAGCAGCAGGACCGTTACGCCGAAGATCAATATGGGGGTGCCCAGGTCCGGCTCCGCCGCGATGAGCAGCAGGAGGACCGATACCACCACGCCGGGCACCACCAGCCCCCGCCAAGGAGACGCCGTCTGCGAGTGCCTGCGGTCCAGGTAATAGGCCAGGAACAGCACGACCGTGTACTTGGCGAACTCGGAAGGCTGCAGGGTGAACGGCCCCAAGGGCAGCCAGCGGTGCACGTGCTCCCGGGCCGGGGCCCACAGCACGACCGCCAGGGTCACGGCGGTGACGAAGAAGACCGGCCAGACCCACTCCTTGAGGCGGTTGTAGTTGAGGCGGCTGAAGAAGCCCATGGCCGCCAGGCCCAAGGCCGCCCAGAGCAGTTGGCGCTGGAAGAAGAACCACGGCGCCCCGAACTTCTTCTCGGAGACGATGGCGCTGGCCGAGAAGACCATGATCAGGCCCCCGACCAGGAGCGTCAGGATGATGGCCAGCAGAGCGTAGTCGGCCTGGCTCCTGCGGCGCACGGGCTACCGGGCGGCCCGGACCAGGGCCTTGAACTGGTCGCCGCGGTCCTCGAAGTCCCGGAACTGGTCGAAGGAAGCGCAGGCCGGAGAGAGCAGGAGCACGTCGCCGGGAGCGCCGATGCGCAGAGCCGTGTCGACGGCGGTCTTGAGGTCCCCGCAGGGGAAGATGGGCGCCAGCCCGCTGAGGTCCGCCTCCACCTTGGCCGCGGCGCTGCCGATGGTCAGTATGCCCTTGACCGCGGATTCGATGAGCTGCTGCAGCGGCTTGTAGGGACTCCCCTTGTGCAGCCCCCCCAGGATCAGGAGCACGTTCTTGCCCGGGAAGGTGCGCAGGGCCACCATCGTGGAATCCACGTTGGTGGCCTTGGAATCGTTGACGCAGCGGATGCCGCGGACGGTGCCCGCATCCTCCAGGCGGTGGGGCACTCCGCGGAAGGACTTGAGGACCTTCTGCACGACCGCGGGCGCCAGGCCCCAGCCCAGGGCGAGCAGGACCGCGGCCATGGCGTTGTCCAGGTTGTGGGCGCCCGGCAGGGACGGCGGCACGAAGGAGGCCTCCTTGGCCTCCGGCAGTCTGACCCTGATCCTCCCCCCCTCCACCCAGGCGTGGACCAGGGCTCCCTTCCGGCCGAAGTAGAGCCGGCGGCAGCGGCAGCGCCGCGAAAGCTTCAGGACCAGGGGGTCCTCGGCGTTGAACACGCAGAAGTCGTCGCCTTGCTGCTCGGCGAAGACCTTGGCCTTGGCCTCGATGTAGGCTTGCATGCTGCCGTGGTGCTCGACGTGGTCCGGGGTGATGTTGAGCAGGGCCGCGGCCCGGGGATGGAAGGAGCGGCTGTCCTCGAGCTGGTAGCTGGAGACCTCCAGGATCAGGACGTCCTTGGCCTTGGCCCGCGCCGCCGTCTCGGAGACCGGCGTGCCGATGTTGCCGGCCGCCAGCGCCCGCCGGCCGCGCGGCAGGCCGCGGCGGAAGATCTCGGCGGCCAGCGCCGTGGTCGTGGTCTTGCCGTTGGTCCCCGTGACCGCGACGACGTCCTGCGCGGCGCAGAAGGCCAGGGCGGTCTCCAGCTCGCTGAAGACGGGCACGTGCGCGGCGCGCAGGTCGGCGAGGACCGGGGCGCGGGAGGGCAGGCCCGGGCTCTTGACGGCGAAGCCGGCCTGGCGCAGGCGGGCGCTGTGGCCCCCCCCCTCCCAGCGCACGCCGGCGGCCAGACGGCCGAGCACGGCCTTGACCTCCCGGCGGGGGCGCCGGTCGCTGACGAAGACCTTGAAGCCCTTGGCTTTGAGCAGGCGCGCGGCGGCCAGGCCGGACTTGCCCAGGCCCAGGACCGCCGCCGTCTTGCCGCGGTACGCCTTGGCCGCGAAGCTCATCTGATCTTCAAGGAGGCCAGGGCCGCGAGCATGAGCACGATGCTCATGATCCAGAACCGCACCGTGACCTTGGGCTCGGCCACGCCGTCGAGCTCGAAGTGATGGTGCAGCGGGGCCATCTTGAAGATGCGTTTGCCCCGGCGCAGCTTGTAGGAGCTCATCTGCAGGATGACGGAAAGCGTCTCCACGACGAAGACGCCGCCCACGATGGGGAGCAGGAGCTCCTGCTTGACGCACAGCGAGACCACGGCGATGATGCCGCCCAGGAAAAGGGACCCGGTGTCGCCCATGAACATCTGGGCTGGATAGGCGTTGAACCACAGGAAGCCCAGGCAGGCCCCGGCCAGGGCCGCCAGCAGCACGGATATCTCTCCGGCGCCCTCGACGTGGATGATGCGCAGGTAGGCGGCGAACTTGACGTTGCCGGACACGTAGGCGAAGCCGCCGTAGGTGATGGCGCAGAATATGATGCTGCCCGCGGCGAGCCCGTCGAGGCCGTCGGTCAGGTTGACGGCGTTGGACGAGCCCACGATCATCAGCGCGGCCAGCACGAAGTAGAGGACGCGCAGGTCCCAGAAGAGCTCCTTGGCGTAGGGGACGTTGAGGACGGTGGAATACTGCGCGTTGGGCGGGAAGACGGCCAGGTACAGGACCACCGCGAGGGCCGCCCCGACCTGGACCAGGAACTTGACCCGCGAGGGGATCCCCCTGGGGTCCTTGAGGACCAGCTTGGTGTAGTCGTCCCAGAACCCGACCGCGGCCAGGACGCAGGTCACGCCCAGCAGCAGCCAGGTGAAGCGGTTGTCCCAGCGCATCCAGAGCAGCGCCGAGCCCGCGAAGGTGAGGAAGATGAGCAGCCCGCCCATGGTCGGGGTGCCGTGCTTGCTCAGGTGGCTCTGCGGTCCGTCGGTGCGCTGGACCTGCCCGATCTTGTGCCGGCGCAGGGTCTCGATGAGGCGCGGCCCCAGCAGCAGCGAGACGGCCAGGGCGGTCAGCGCCGCGCCCCCGGCCCGGAAGGTGATGTACTGGAA